>JASBSH010000005.1 GCA_030149025.1 Actinomycetales bacterium
GACGACCGGCCAATGCGTTTGGCAGCGGGCGGTTTTCGGCTGTGCGCAATGTTAGCGTAGGATGCCTTTAACGCGATGGCGGCCGTGACCGGCGCAAACACCTGCAGAGTGAAACAGGACAATGCGCAGCCGCCAGAGCAGCCGCCTGCTGAACAGGAGCCGGAGCACACGACTGAGCCGGTTTGACCCTGGTGCGGCCGGGTCCGTACTCTTGACCTTCGGCACGCTGCACCCTCGGCGTGCCCTGCTGTGTGCTCCCCGGGACGACCAGGTCGCTGCGCGGTGAAGCACCAGCATTCGAACGACGTCAGAAAGCGAGCTCAACGTGTACGCGATCGTCCGTGCAGGCGGCCGTCAGGAGAAGGTCTCCGTCGGGGACGTCCTGACCATCGACAAGGTGGCCGGTGACGCCGGGTCGACCGTCGAGCTCACCCCGGTGCTCCTGGTCGACGGTGACACCGTGACCAGCGACGCTGACACGCTTTCGAAGGTCACGGTGACGGCCGAGGTCCTGGCCGCCACCAAGGGCCCGAAGATCCACATCCTCAAGTACAAGAACAAGACCGGCTACCGCAAGCGCCAGGGTCACCGGCAGAAGCTGACCCAGGTGAAGGTCACCGGCATCGACAAGTGAGGCGGTAGCAGCACATGGCACACAAGAAGGGCGCAAGCTCCACCCGCAACGGTCGTGACTCCAACGCTCAGCGTCTCGGTGTGAAGCGGTTCGGCGGCCAGCAGGTCAACGCCGGCGAGATCATCGTCCGCCAGCGCGGCACGCACTTCCACCCCGGCGAGAACGTGGGCCGCGGCAGCGACGACACCCTTTTCGCCCTGGCCGCCGGTGCCGTGGAGTTCGGCACCAAGCGCGGGCGCAAGACGGTGAGCATCGTCGCTCCGGCCGGCGGCCAGTGAGGCTCGCCGCGAACTGACGCGCATCAAACGCAGGTCCGAAGGGGTGAGCCGGTGACCGGCTCACCCCTTCGGCGTCCCAACGGCCGAGGCCTTGAGAACACAACCTCTGGTGGGTTTCCGTGGTTTCGGAGCCCATCGAGACCACGGAAACCCACCAGAGGTCGAGCCGGCTTTGACGACCCAGGAAGGAGGTCGAACAGTGGCGACATTCGTCGACAAGGTCGTCCTGCACGTGGCAGGCGGGGACGGCGGGCACGGCTGCACGTCCGTGCACCGGGAGAAGTTCAAGCCGCTGGGCGGCCCGGACGGCGGCAACGGAGGCCGCGGGGGAGACGTCATCCTCGAGGTCGACCCGTCCACCACCACACTGCTGGAGTACCACCACAGCCCGCACCGGCGTGCCCAGAACGGCCGGCCCGGTCAAGGCAAGCTGCGCCACGGCGCCGACGGCGACGACCTCGTGCTCCGTGTCCCCTCCGGCACGATCGTGAAGAGCACCGATGGTGAGCTGATCGCAGACCTCGTCGGTGCGGGCACCCGCTTCACCGTGGCCCCGGGCGGTCGCGGCGGCCTCGGCAACGCGGCTCTTGCCTCCCCGCGCCGCAAGGCACCGGGCTTCGCGCTGCTCGGCGAGCCGGGCTGGTCCGGTGACGTCGTCCTGGAGCTGAAGACCGTCGCCGACGTGGCCCTCGTCGGCTTCCCCAGCGCCGGCAAGTCCAGCCTCATCGCGGCGCTGTCCGCGGCCCGGCCGAAGATCGCCGACTATCCGTTCACCACGCTGGTGCCGAACCTCGGGGTCGTCGAGGCCGGCGACGTCCGGTACACCGTCGCCGACGTACCCGGGCTGATCCCCGGCGCGAGCCAGGGCAAGGGCCTCGGCCTGGAGTTCCTGCGGCACGTCGAACGGTGCTCCGTCCTGCTCCACGTTCTCGACTGCGCCACCCTCGAGCCGGGTCGTGACCCGCTCAGCGACCTCGAGGTGATCGAGGCGGAGCTGGCCGCCTACGCGGTCGAGGTGGACAGCCACGGCGGCGCCGTCCCCCTCAACGAGCGCCCCCGGCTGGTCGCCCTCAACAAGGTCGACGTGCCCGACGGCCGGGAGCTCGCCGACCTGGTCAAGCCGGAGCTCGAGGCCCGTGGCTACCCTGTCTTCGAGATCTCGGCAGTATCCCGCCAGGGCCTGCGCGAGCTGTCGTTCGCCATGGCGAAGCTGGTGCAACAGGCCCGCGAGGCCCACGCGATCGTCGAAGCGCCGCGCGTCGTGCTGCGGCCGAAGGCCGTGGACGACACGGGTTTCACCGTGACGCGTGAGCCCAGCAACGCCAACGACGCCGGCGAAATCTTCCGCGTGCGCGGGGCGCGCCCCGAGCGCTGGGTCCGCCAGACGGACTTCTCCAACGACGAGGCCGTCGGGTACCTCGCCGACCGCCTGGCGCGCCTCGGCGTCGAGGACGCGCTGCTGGAGGCCGGCGCAGTGGCCGGCTCGGAGGTCCACATCGGGTCTGCCGACGACGCCGTCGTCTTCGACTGGGAGCCGACACTCGTCGGTGGCATCTCCGGCGGTGCCGCCAGCCCGCGCGGCACGGACGTGCGCCTCGACGACCGGCATCGGCCGACACGCGACGAGAAGCGGCAGCAGTACGCCGACCGCCGCGAGGCCAAGGCGACGGCCCGTGAGGAGCTCGCGCACGAGCGGGCGGCCGGACGGTGGACCGACCCGGACGACGACACGCACGGGGCGGGGTGATGGCTCGCGCCGTACTACGCGGCAGGGAGGAGCTGCCCTCGGCCGGGCGGATCGTCGTCAAGGTGGGTTCCTCCTCCCTCACCGATGCCTCCGGCGCACTGGACGGCGACAGGCTGGTCGCTCTGGTGGGGGCGCTCGCGGCCAGGCGGCTGGCCGGTCTCGACGTCGTCCTCGTGTCCTCCGGTGCCATCGCCGCCGGTCTGGGTCCGCTCGGGCTCGTCCGCCGGCCCCGCGACCTCGCCACGCAGCAGGCCGCGGCCAGCGTCGGGCAGGGCAGGCTCGTCGCCAGGTACACCGCGGCGTTCCACCGCCATGCCATCCCGGTCGGGCAGGTCCTGCTGACCGCCGACGACGTCGTCCGCAGGACGCACTACCGCAACGCGCAACGCACGCTGTACCGGCTGCTGGGACTCGGGGTCGTGCCGGTGGTCAACGAGAACGACACCGTGGCAACGCAGGAGATCCGGTTCGGGGACAACGACCGGCTGGCCGCCCTGGTCGCCCACCTCGTGCACGCCGATGCCCTGGTGCTCCTCAGTGACGTCGACGCCCTCTACGACGGCCCGCCGTCACGTCCGGGGGCACGACGGATCGAAAGGGTGCGTCGCCTGGGCGAGCTTGACCAGGTGGAGATCGGCTCGACCGGCAGCAGTGTCGGCACCGGGGGCATGGTCACGAAGATCGAGGCCTGCCGCATCGCGACGTCCTCCGGGATACCCGCGCTCCTGACGAGCGCCGACAACGTCGAGGACGCGCTGACCGGCAACCCCGTCGGCACCTGGTTCGACGCCACCGGGCGCCGCACGCCCACCCGCTTGCTGTGGTTGGCCCACGCCGCCAACCCGCGGGGCGACCTGGTCCTCGACGCCGGCGCCGTGGAGGCAGTGGTGAAGCGCCGCGCATCGCTCCTGCCCGCCGGCGTGGTGGAGGTCCGCGGCGCGTTCGAGGCCCGGGACCCGGTGGACCTGTGCGACCAAAGCGGCCACGTTCACGCGCGCGGGCTGGTGAACTACTCCTCGAAGGAGCTGCCGGGCCTGCTCGGCCGCTCGACGCGGGAGCTCGTGCAGTCCCTCGGAAAGGGGTACGACAAGGAGCTCGTGCACCGCGACGACTTGGTACTGCTCGTGCCCTGATGAGAGGAGCAGTCTGCTGACTGGACAGCGGTCCGTGGACGAGATCACCACCGTGTCGGCCGTGCGTGAGCTGCCCGTCTGGCACGTCACCGTCGTGCTGGCCGGCGAGCCGGTCGACGTGCGCTCGCTGGTCCGCGGGCTGGAGACGCTGCTGGACCACCAGCCGTTCCTCGGGTCCGCGCGCTACGGGCGCGACAGGGTGGAGCTCCGCTACTGGGACGAGGCGGAGGACGTCGACGACGCCGCCGCCATGGCGCTGCGCATCTGGCCCGAGCACCGGGACCTCGCAGGCCTGCCGGACTGGCACGTCGTGGGCCTCGAGGTGCTCGACCGCGAGACGCTGCGTGAACGCCGCGATCGGGGCCTCGTCCCGGAAACGTTGGTGCTCGGGGAGATCCGACCCCTGTAACGGAATCACCGCGTGTGCCCCCACGTACCCTGGTGACATGACCGACCCGGTGCGTGACGCCGTCCTCGAGACCTGCCGGCGGGCCCGAACAGCGGCTCGCGCGCTGGCGCCGTCCAGGCGCGTGACGAAGGACGCCGCGCTGCACGCGATCGCGGACGCCCTGGTTGCGGCCGCGGACCGGATCGAGGCCGCGAACCGGTTCGACCGGGAGCGTGGCGAGAGCGGTGGGCTCACGACCGGTCTGCTGGACCGGCTGCGGCTCGACGCCGGCCGCATCGCCTCGATCGCCGACGCCGTGCGGGACGTCGCCGCCCTGCCCGACCCGGTCGGTGAGGTCGTGCGGGGGCAGATCCTGCCGAACGGCTTGCGCCTCAACCAGATTCGCGTGCCGATGGGCGTGGTGGGCATGGTCTACGAGGCGCGCCCGAACGTCACCGTCGACGCCGCTGCCCTGGCGCTCAAGAGCGGTAACGCCGCCGTGCTGCGCGGTGGTTCCGCCGCGCTGGAGACCAACCGTGTGCTCGTGGACGTGATCCGGGACGCGCTCGCCTCCGTCGGTCTTCCCGCGGACGCGGTCCAGAGCATCGACGAGCACGGCCGGGACGGCGTCACGCACCTCATGCGCGCACGCGGGCTCGTCGACGTGCTCATCCCGCGGGGCGGGGTCGGCCTGATCTCCTCGGTCGTGGAGAACTCGACGGTTCCCGTGATCGAGACCGGCGTCGGCAACTGCCACGTGTACGTCGACGCGTCCGCCGACCCGGAGCAGGCACGGTCCATCGTGCTCAACTCCAAGACCCACCGGCCGAGCGTGTGCAACGCCGCCGAGACGCTGCTGGTGCACGCCGACCTGCGCGAGACGCTCCTGCCGCAACTGCTGGCGGACCTGGCGGCGGCCGGTGTCGTGCTGCACGGTGACGAGCGGGCAATGGCTGCTGCGCCGCACGGGGTGGAGGTCAAGCCGGCAACGGAGGCGGACTGGGCGACCGAGTACCTCGCGCTGGAGATGGCCGTGGGGGTCGTCGACGACGTCGACGAGGCGATCGCGCACATCGACAGGTGGTCCAGCGGCCACACCGAGGCGATCGTCACGACGGACCTGCGGGCGGCGAACGAGTTCACCGCCCGGGTCGACTCGGCGGCCGTGATGGTGAACGCCTCCACCCGCTTCACCGACGGCGGGGAGCTGGGCCTCGGCGCCGAGATCGGCATCTCGACGCAGAAGCTGCACGCCCGGGGACCGATGGGGCTGACCGAGCTGACCACCACCCGGTGGATCGTGCAGGGCGACGGCCACACCCGCTGAGCCGTGCCACCCACCCCCCATCCCGGTGATCATGAAATCGCGGTTCAGCGCGCCTACCCGGGGGCCGGCAACGGCACCCGTGCCAGACTGTGCCCAGCAGTCGTAGTTCGAAGGGGAGTCATGGTGGCGATGTTGATCTCGGCGTTGGTACCGGCACTTCTGTCTGCCGTCGAGCAGGCTGAGGAGACCCGCCGGGAGCTTCCCATGCCGCCCATCGCCTACGGGCTGATCGCGCTGGGCACGGCGTTCGTGCTGCTGATGATCACCGTCGCGTTCCGCAGCGTCGGCAAGCGGCACTGACCCGGTAGCCCACCACAGCGCCATGGCAGGCCGACTGCGCCTCGGCGTCATGGGCGGCACCTTCGACCCCATCCACCACGGTCACCTCGTGGCCGCCAGCGAGGTCCAGAGCGTGTTCGGGCTCGACGAGGTCGTGTTCGTGCCGACCGGGCAGCCCTGGCAGAAGGACGCGCGAGCGGTCTCACCGGTCGAACACCGCTACCTCATGACGGTGATCGCCACTGCCTCCAATCCCCGGTTCACCGTGAGCAGGGTGGACGTCGACCGTCCGGGTCCGACGTACACGATCGACACGCTGCGGGAGCTGAAGGCCCAGCGCGGTGACGTGGAGATGTTCTTCATCACCGGTGCCGACGCCCTCGCGCAGATCCTGTCCTGGAAGGACATCGACGAGCTGTGGTCACTGGCCCACTTCATCGGCGTGACCCGTCCGGGCCACACGCTGAGTGACACGGGACTGCCGGAGAACGGCGTCAGCCTGCTCGAGGTGCCGGCGATGGCGATCTCGTCCACCGACTGCCGGCAGCGCGTCCGAGCGGGTGAGCCGGTCTGGTACCTCGTGCCGGACGGCGTCGTGCAGTACATCGGGAAGTACCGGCTCTACCGGGAGCACGGGTGAACCCAGCTCAGGGCGGTAAGGGCAACGCGCGCGAGAGCCACGCCGTCGGCGAGCGCCGCCGGCGTCGGCTCGCCGAGCGTCAGGCCCAGCTGCGAGCGCAGCAGCTCGCCGGGCGGGCACAGCAGGACGGGTCCGACGACGACCCGGAGCAGCGGACTCCGCCTGCCCCGTCCACGCTGCCCGTGACGCGGCGGGAGCGGCGGGAGGCCGAGCTGCGCCTGGCGGGCGCCCAGGCCGAGCAGCAGGAGGCCGAGCAGCCCGAGCCGTGGACGACCCCTGACCCCGAGCCGGAACGCGATCCAGACCCGGAACCGGACCCGGCGCCCGAGCAACCACAGCGCGCCCGCCGGCCGCACCGGCGTACCGTCGTCCGCCCCCCGTCGGCGACGATGCGCACGTCCGGCCCGGCGACAGGGGAGATCCCGGCCGTGCGGGCACGTGAGCGGCGAGGGGAGCGGCGTGCTGCCGGCACTGCGCCGGCGACGAGCGGACAGCGCGGCGACGTCGTCCCCGTGCGCGCAGCCGCGCCACGTCGCCGATGGTGGCTGCTTGCCGCGGTAGTGGCCGCGCTCGTCGCGGTGGCTGCGATCGCCATCTGGCTGATCGGCCGCGGCGACGATGGCGGCTCCGGCGCCACCGAGGGCCAGCCCCCGAGCCAGCGCACCGTGCTCCTGGCCCTGGCCGACGAGGAGAGGGACGTGCTGGGCGCGGCCCTCCTCGGGACCGACGGCAAGCAGTCCTCGGCCCTGCTGGTGCCGAGCCAGTTGCTCGTCGACGTCGCGGGCGGCGGTCGCGTGCCGGTGAGGGACTTTCTGGACACCGGCGACTCCGCGCCCGGGCAGGCCCTCGAGGACCTGCTGGACGTGCGCGTGGACGGCACCTGGGTGCTGAGCACACAGGGACTGGCCGGCCTCGTCGACGGGCTCGGCGGGATCGTCGTCGACGTCACGACCTCCGTCACCTCGGGGCAGGTCGCGGTGCCGCAGGGGCAGGGCCAGAAGCTCACGGGCGCCCAGGCCGTCGCCTACGCCACCTACCTCGGCCGTGGGGAGCCGGAACCGGTTCGCGCTGCCCGCACCTCGCAGGTGCTCACCGGCCTGCTGGGCGCGATGCCCGATTCGGCGGGGGAGGTCGGCACCAGGCTGGACGCACTCGGGGCCACCAGCCGCTCCACCCTGTCGACGCCCGACCTGGCGGCGCGACTCGCCGACCTCGTCAAGACTCAGCGCGCAGGCGATCTCGGCGCGACCGTGCTCCCCGTCAAGGAGATCTCCGCCGGCGGGGACCAGACGATCTACGGCCTGGACGCCGCGGAGGCGGCTTCCGTCGTGGAGTCGCGGTTCGCGGGGGCGCAGCGACCGGGAGGCGAGGACGTCGTCCGCGTGCTCGTGCAGAACGGCGTCGGGACACCGGGGCTGGGAGAGCAGGCCCGGGACCGGCTCGTGGACGCCGGCATGCGGTTCGTCAGCGGCGGCAACGCCGCCACCCTGGGCCGGGAGAAGACAGTCGTCGCCATTCCCAGCGACGGCCAGCGTGACCGGGAGCGCGCAGCCGCGGTGGCGAAGGCGCTGGGGCTGCCGGACGACGTCATCGCCGTCGGCAAGGACCAACCCACGCTCGCCGACGTCGTCGTCGTGCTGGGCGAGGACTTCGCGGCGAAGGTCAGCAGCACCACACCGGCCGGTGCGACGACCTCCCCGTGAGAGGCTGGAGGACCCCCGGAGCAGCCCGATCGAACAGCGGGCGAACAAGGAGACCAGTGACCGCTACCCCTCGAGCCGTTGAGCTCGCCGTCGCCGCCGCCGAGGCGGCAGCCGACAAGCTCGCAGGCGAGATCATCGCCCTGGACGTGAGCGACCAGCTCGTGATCACCGACGCGTTCGTGGTCGCCTCCGCCGACAACGACCGGCAGGTCCGGGCCGTCGTCGACGCCGTCGAGGAGCGGCTCGCCAAGCTGGGCGCCAAACCCGTGCGCCGGGAGGGCCTGCGTGAGGCCCGGTGGGTGCTGCTGGACTACAACGACGTGGTCGTCCACGTGCAGCACCAGGAGGACCGGGAGTTCTACGCCCTGGAGCGGCTGTGGAAGGACTGCCCCGTCATCGAGCTGCCAGAGCACGTTCTCGGCGGCCGCGGGCCTGCCGAGTGACGCCTTCCCGACGGCGGCGCTGATGGCTGCCGAGAAGGTCGTCCTCTGGCGGCACGGCCGCACCGCCTCCAACGCCGGTGGGCTGTGGCAGGGCCAGCTCGACATCCCCCTCGACGAGGTGGGCCGGGAGCAGGCCGAGGACGCGGCTCGCGTGCTGAGCAAGCTGCCTCCGACGCGTCTGGTCGCCTCGGACCTGTCACGTGCGGCCGACACCATGGCTGCGCTGGCACGGGTCACCGGTCTGCCGGTGGAGACCGACCCCGCGCTGCGGGAGGTGCACGCCGGTCGGTGGCAGGGCCTCAGCCGGGCGCAGATCGCCGAGCAGTGGCCGGACGAGCTGGCGGCGTGGACGCGAGGCGAGGACATCCGCCTGGGTGGGGGAGAGACACGCAGCGAGGTCGCCGAGCGGGCAGCTGCGGCGATCGAGCGGTACACCGAGTCGACCGAGTCCGGGGTGCTCGTGATCAGTAGCCACGGTGGTGCGCTGAGGGGAGCGGTGGCCCGGATGCTCGGTCTGCCCACGGGCAACTGGGGGTCGTTCGCAGGTCTGCGCAACTGCCACTGGGGAGTGCTGGTACACGGCCGGCACGGGTGGGTCGTCGACTCCTGGAACGTCGGCGTCCTCCCCTGACCCCTCAAGCGTGATCATGCAGTTCCGCGCGCGCAGCGGGGGGTTCCTGGGCATGCGTTGACTGCCCAGGTGGGCGTTGACTGCGCAGGTGGCGGAAACCGCCGGGAAAGCCGCCACCCTGGCAGTCATGATCTTCACTGCACGCGCGCAGACCCGGCGATCAAGAGCGATTTCTAGGGCCGGGTAGCGGTGGTCTATGCTTTCGCAGGTCCTCGGGGCGAGAGTTCGGCAGGACGCGGGGCTGTGGCGCAGCTGGTAGCGCACCTCCATGGCATGGAGGGGGTCAGGGGTTCGAGTCCCCTCAGCTCCACCCGAACGATCAGGTCCGCGGGATCACCGTGAGCACGCGCTCGGGCGCCGTCGCCTCAGCCGGGTAGCCGCTGTCGAAGTCCGGGCTGTAGAGCGGGAGCTTCCCGATCGGGATCTCCGTGAACTGCAGGTCCGTCGGCGCCACCCGGAGGAGCGCCTTGCTCAGCGTCCGGTTGATCGAGGTGGACGACAGGCTGCCGACGAAGTAGCCCACCTTGTACGTGCTCATCTGCTGTTCCCTTCGGGGCGGGAGGCATGGCCGGAACGCGGTCGGGAGTACCCACAAACGTCCCGGCAATGTCCCGAGGACCACGGCCCGTCACGCCGCACGTGCCTCCAGGCTCAACAGCATCCGCTTCGCCTCCGGCCCACCCGCGTACTCACCGACGGTTCCGTCCGAGCGCACCACCCGGTGACACGGCACGACCAGCGGCAGCGGGTTCCTCGCGCAGGCCGTGCCCACCGCACGCACCGCCTTCGGGTTGCCCGACGCCTGCGCCACGAGGCCGTAGGACTGCGTGACCCCGTACGGGATCTGCACCAGGTGCGCCAGCACCTGACGGCGGAAACCCGACGACAGCCGCCAGTCCAGCGGCAGGTCGAACCGGCGCCGGCCGCCGGTGAAGTAGTCGTCCAGCTCCTTCGCCACCCGATCCAACCGCTGCGGTGAGCGCAGCACCCTGGGGCTGATCCGCTGGGCAAGGTCCTCCAGCACCGCGTCGTGGTCCTGCCGCTCGAAGGCCAACCGGACGACGCCGGCATCCGTCGCCGCCACCAGCAGGGTACCGACCGGGCTGTCGAGCGTCCGGTACGCGACGTCGAGGACGCCGTCCCGCTCGGCCACGTCAGCGAGGCGACGTCGCAGCGCGGCCAGCGTGTCGTCGTCCGGCTCCGTCCGTGCCCGAAGCAGCGACTGCTCCCGCTCCGTCAGCGTGGGCTCCGGCCCAACCCAGTCGTTCATCCCGTCAACTCCCTACGTTCCCTACCGCTCATTCCCTACCGATCGGATCACCCTGTAGACGTCGGACGGTGTCCGGACGTGAGGTAGGGGTTCACCCGAACGGGCAGAAGTTCGGTGAACCGCTGACGGCGAGGCGGGCAGCGCGGCTACGGTGGGCCATCCGGGTGCGGGATCCGGGTCTTCCAACCGAGGACTGGCATGGTCGCGCGGCGAGCCGAACCAGCCGCAGTGCCCATCGCACTGGCGGTCGTGATCGGCGCCGTTGTGCCCCTTGCCACCTGGGTCTTCGAAAGCCGGTGGCCCGTGGTGCTGCTGCCGCCGGTAGCCGTTTGCGGAGCCTGGCTGTGGTGGCGGGAGCGGCGCGCCGCGTCCGACGACCTCGACAGCGCCCGCGAGCTCGCGGAGGCGGTGCGCCTGCACGACGAGCTGACCGGTTGCCTCAACGACGCCGGACTGAGGTTCTTCGCGCCCCATCTGCTGCACGGCGCCAGGCGGCGGGGAGACGCCCTGCACGCGTTCGTCGTCGACATCGACCGGCTGCGCCGGGTGAACGACAGGCTGGGGTGGGAGACCGGGGACGAGGTGCTGCTCGCCGTCGCCGAGGCGCTGCGGGCGAGCACCCGGGGAACCGACCTGCTCGCCCGCGGCCACGCCGACGAGTTCGTCGTCATCGGGCCGGGCTGCGGCGTCCACCCCGGGGAGCTGGAGCGGCGGGTGCGTGCCTACCTGATCGAGGAGCCACCCGTATCGACCGAGATCTGGCCCTGCCGGGTGACGGTCGGTTTCGGCCTGTTGGAACCTTGGGACTCGGGTGACACCGACGACGTCGTCATCCGCGCCTACCAGGACCTGCAGCTGCGAGCCGCTGTGCGGGCCCCGTCCGCTCCCGAAGCGCGATGACCGCGTGGCCGTAGGGTCCTCTGCGTGTCGTCGTCACAGGGCCCCCGCGCGACGAGGAGCGTGAAGGCCGGACGCGCAGTCGTGGCCATGCTCCGGGCGGCCCACTTCGTTCCGGCCGTCGCCGTCACCGCGTTCGGGACGGCGCTCGGAGCGGTGGCGGGCCTGTCAGCCGGCCGCGTGGTCCTGCTCGCCGCCGCGCTGTTGGCCGGGCAGCTTTCGATCGGGTGGCTCAACGACCTGTTGGACGCCGGCCGCGACAGCACGGCGGACCGGCTCGAGAAGCCGCTGGCGGCGGGCCTGCTGGCCCCAGCGGTCGTGCGGAGGGGTGTGGTCGTGGCGGCCGCCGGCTGCGTGGTGCTGTCCCTGACGCTCGGGTTGTGGCCGGGGCTCCTGCACCTGCTCGCTGTGGCCTGGGCCTGGGCGTACAACCTGTGGCTCAAGTTCACGGCCGTGAGCTGGTTGCCCTACCTCGTGTCGTTCGCCCTGCTGCCGGCAGTCGCGGCGACGGCCGCGGGCCGGGCCCCGGACCCCGCGATCGTCGTCGCCGCCGGCGTGCTCGGCGTCGCCGCTCACTTCGCCAACACCGTGGCGGACGCTCGCGCCGATCGGCTCACCGGCGTGCGGGGGCTGCCCCAGCGGCTGGGCCCGGCACGCTCGCGAGTGGTGGCGGCGAGCGGTGTCGTTCTCGCCTGCGCAGTGCTCCTGCTGGCGCCCGAGCTCGGCCTCGGACCGGCCCCGTCGCTGCCCGCCACCGGTCTGCTGGCCGGCGCGTCGGTCGTGGGCGCATCGAGCGCTCTTGTGCCCCTCAACCACGTGTTCGACGCCGTGATGGGCGCGGCCGCGCTGGCGCTCGCAGCCGTGGTCGCCACGGCATTCGGGTGACACCGCGGCCGTGGTCGCCACGGCGTTGGGGTGACACCGCGGCCAGGGGAGCGCTGACCCCGCTGCGGTATCATGGCGTCGTGCGGACCGACCTGCTTCTTCGCCTGCCGCGCTGAACGCCGCCCATGGCGGCATCGGCGCGGCGACCCCTCCTGTGTGAGGGGCTTTTTCATGTTCGCAGCGGGGGTAGGCACACAAGCAGACGACGAGGGACGAGATGACTGAGCAGACAGCGCAGATCGGGCAGGTCGATCAGCACGATCGGCCCGATCAGCAGCAGTACCGTGACAGCAGCGACCGGGGGGACGCGCGTGACGAGCGTTACGACGTCCACGCCATCGAGGCCAGGTGGCTGCCGGTGTGGGACGAGCTGGAGCCGTTCCGGTCGGGCAAGCCGGGGGACGACCGGCCGCTGAAGTACGTGCTCGACATGTTCCCGTACCCGTCCGGCGACCTGCACATGGGTCACGCCGAGGCGTACGCGCTCGGTGACGTCATCGCCCGGTACTGGATCCAGCGCGGGTTCGACGTCATGCACCCGATCGGCTGGGACGCGTTCGGCCTGCCCGCGGAGAACGCGGCGATTCAGCGCGGTCTGGACCCTCGTGCCTGGACGTACGACAACATCGCCCAGCAGAAGGCGTCGATGCGCCGGTACGCGTGCTCCTTCGACTGGAGCCGGGTCCTGCAGACCTGCGACCCGGAGTACTACCGCTGGAACCAGTGGTTCTTCCTGCGGTTCTATGAGAAGGGCCTGGCGTACCGGAAGCCGAGCCAGGTCAACTGGTGCCCGAAGGACCAGACCGTGCTGGCCAACGAGCAGGTCGTGCAGGGCCGCTGCGAGCGCTGCGGCACCCCGGTCACCAAGAAGAAGCTGACCCAGTGGTACTTCAAGGTCACCGACTACGCCGACCGGCTGCTGGACGACCTGGACACCCTGGTCGGGAAGTGGCCCGACAAGGTGATCGCGATGCAGCGCAACTGGATCGGCCGGTCGCAAGGTGCCGACGTCCGGTTCGTCATCGAGGGCGTGAACGGGTCGCCCGAGCGCGACGTCACCATCTACACGACCCGGCCCGACACCCTGTACGGCGCGACCTTCTTCGTCGTCGCGGTCGACTCCGACCTGGCGTCCGAGCTGGCGGCCGAGGCGCCCGCCGAGGTGCGCGAGCAGTTCGACGCCTACCTGGAGAAGGTGCGCGGCGAGAGCGAGATCGACCGGCTGAGCACCGACCGGGAGAAGACCGGCGTCTTCCTGCAGCGCTACGCGGTCAACCCCGTGAACGGGGAGCGGCTGCCGATCTGGGCCGCCGACTACGTGCTGGCCGACTACGGGCACGGCGCGATCATGGCGGTGCCCGCGCACGACCAGCGCGACCTGGACTTCGCGCGCACGTTCGACCTGCCGGTCCGTGTCGTGGTCGACGTGCGGGACTCCGACGGTGCGCCGCTGGGGGACCCGGCCGAGACCGGTGTGGCGACGGTCGGGGACGGCGTCCTGGTCAACTCCGGGTCGCTGGACGGGCTGCGCAAGGACGAGGCGATCGCGCGGATCATCGAGCAGCTGGCCGCGGACGGGCTGGGCAGCGCCGCGACGAACTACCGGCTGCGGGACTGGCTGATCTCCCGTCAGCGCTACTGGGGCACCCCGATCCCGATCATCCACTGCGAGGCGTGCGGTGAGGTTCCGGTGCCGGACGACCAGCTGCCCGTCGAGCTGCCCCCGAGCGAGGGGCTCGACCTGACGCCGAAGGGCACCTCGCCGCTGGGCGGTGCCACGGACTGGGTGAACGTCGGCTGCCCGATGTGCGGTGGGGCCGCGAAGCGTGACACCGACACCATGGACACGTTCGTCGACTCGTCCTGGTACTTCCTGCGGTTCTGCTCGCCGGGCCGGGACGACGTCCCGTTCGACGTGGACGACGTGCGGCAGTGGATGCCCGTCGACCAGTACGTCGGCGGCGTGACGCACGCGATCCTGCACCTGCTGTACTCGCGGTTCTTCACCAAGGTGCTGCAGGACATGGGGATGGTCGACTTCGGCGAGCCGTTCACCCGCCTGCTGAACCAGGGCATGGTGATCATGGACGGCTCGGCGATGAGCAAGTCCAGGGGCAACCTGGTGCGGCTGTCGGAGCAGCTGGACACCCACGGCGTCGACGCGGTGCGGCTGACGATGTCGTTCGCCGGGCCGCCGGAGGACGACATCGACTGGGCCGACGTGTCGCCGACAGGTGCGGCGAAGTTCCTGGCGAGGGCGTGGCGGCTGGCGGGCGACGTCTCCTCACCGATCGGTGCCGACCCGACCACGGGTGACCGGACGCTGCGGCAGCACACGCACCGCGTGATGCACGAAGCCACGCAGCAGCTCGAGGGCTTCAAGTTCAACGTAGCCGTCGCCCGCGCGATGGAGCTGGTCAACCACACCCGCAAGGCGATCGACTCCGGTTGCGGTCCGGCGGATCCCGCCGTGCGGGAGGCCGCCGAGGCCGTCGCGATCCTGCTGAGCCTGTTCGCCCCCTACACGGCCGAGGACATGTGGGCCCGGCTGGGACACCAGCCGACGGTCGCCCTGGCGGGGTGGCCGGTGGTGGACGAGTCGCTGCTCGCCGCGGAGACCGTCACCTGCATCGTGCAGGTCGCCGGCAAGGTCCGCGCGAAGCTGGACGTGCCGCCGTCCATCGGGGAGGACGAGCTGCGGGAGCTGGCGCTGGCCGCGGGCCCGGTGGAGAAGGCGCTCGACGGCCGGGGCGTGCGGAAGGTGATCGTCCGCGCACCGAAGCTCGTCAACATCGTCCCGGCCTGATCACGGTGGCAGCGCTTCGCTGGTCGCGCCGCAAGACCGAGCGTGCCGGTTCTGTCGACGGGCAGATGGCGGGTGAGCCGGAGAACCAGCCGGCCGACGTCCGGGTCCTGACCGACTCGACGGCGTATCTCGACCCGGACGTCGCCGTCGAGAACCGAATCGAGGTCGTGCCGCTCGAGGTGACCGTCGGGGGAGTGCCGCACCTCGAGGGCCGCGACATCTCCAGTGCGGACCTCGCCGAGGCGCTGCGCCGGTGGACGCCGGTCAGCACGTCACGTCCCTCGCCCGCACGTCTGCTCGCCGCTTACGAGAAGCTCATCGCGGACGGCGCCACGGAGATCGTCTCGGTGCACCTGTCGGGAGACATGTCCGGTACGTGCGACGCGGCGCGGCTCGCCGCCAGGGAGGCGACGGTTCCCGTGCACGTGGTCGACTCCCGGCTGCTGGGGATGGGTCTCGGCTACGCCGCGCTCGCGGCAGCGCACGCCGCGGCGGACGGTGCGGACGGCGCCACGGCGGCCGCCGCTGCTGCCTCACGTGCCGCGGCCACTCGGGCGTTCTTCTACGTGGACACGCTCGAGCACCTGCGCCGTGGCGGTCGGATCGGCGCGGCCCAGGCGCTGATCGGGTCCGCGCTGGCGGTGAAGCCCCTGCTCGGCCTGCAGGACGGTCGGATCGTCCCGTTGGAGAAGGTGCGTACCTCAGCACGCGCCCTGGCCCGGCTGGAGGAGCTGGCCGTGCAGGCCCTCCCGGGCGCCGCGAGCGGCGACGCGATGGTCGACGTCACGGTGCACCACCTGGCCTCGCCGGAGCGGGCCGAGCAGCTGTGCGGTCGGTTGAAGGACCGGCTGGCGGCGGTGGGTGACCTGCGGGTCGCCGAGATCGGCGCGGTCGTCGGCGCCCATGTCGGCCCGGGGATGCTCGGCGTGGTGGTCTCGCCCGCGCCCTGACAGGTGCCGTCGCGTGTCTTCGCGTGCGTGACTCTCGGTCCACAGGGGAGGTTCGCGCGTCGCTTGTCCACAGATGCCGGCTGCTCGCTGGTGTGAGGCCGCATGGCGGCCGAGGCTGCCGGCATGCCTGCTCAGCGCACGACCCGGCGAGGACTTCGTCACCAGCCGCAGGCCGCTGACGCCGCGGCGCGCCTGGCGACGATAGCCCGAGCCTCGGGCTCGCCCGGCGCGTCCGGCTCGTGCGGTTGGGTGCCAGCGGAACCGGCGCGGCCGGACCGCGACAGCGGCGACGCCGACCACGCTCAGGATCTGCTGCTCGACCTGCGGGACAACGCAGTACAGAACGGTGACCGGGACGACGACACGCAGCAACGTCGTCGGCTGCGGCACGGTGCCCCACCGGGACGGGACGACCTGGACGGCTGGCGACAGCGGGTGCTCGACCGGCTCCCGGTGACGATCCGCGAGTCTCGCTGGGCGGTGCCCCTCACCGCCGTCGCCGCCCTGCTCGCCGTCGTCGGCCTGGTCGGCACGGTCGTCGCGGTGCGAACCGCGGCCGCGACCCCCGGCATCCCGGTGCCGGCGCGGGCGCTGGTCAGCGCAGGGCCGAGCGCTCCTTCGACCACTTCGCCTGCAGGTGCTGCCGGTGCAGCGCCGTCGCCTACGCCGTCGTCCGCGCCGTCGCTCCGTGCAGGGGTGGACCAGGCCGGCGCCGGGGTGGCCGGTGACGGGCAGGCGCGGGGCGAGCTGGTGGTCCACGTCGTCGGCCAGGTGCGGAAGCCGGGGGTGGTGCGGCTGCCTGCCGGGTCTCGGGTGAACGACGCGGTCGCTGCTGCCGGCGGGGCACTGGACGCCGCCGACCTCACCCGGGTCAATCTCGCGCGCGTGCTCGTGGACGGGGAGCAGCTGTTCGTGCCGAGACCGGGGGAGGAGCTCCCGGCAGAGGTGGCCGCGGCCCCTGCCGGCGGTGGTCGGGCTGGGCAGGTCGGCGAAGGCGCAGACGTGACCGGCGCTGGCGCGGCTGCCGGGCAAGGAGCACCGCTCAACCTCAACACGGCGACCTCTGCTCAGCTGCAGGAGCTGCCAGGTGTCGGACCCGTGCTGGCCGGCCGGATCCTGCAGTGGCGTGAGGAGAACGGCCGCTTCTCCTCGGTCGATGAGCTGGGGGAGGTGTCCGGGATCGGGCCGAAGGTTCTCGAACGCCTCCGGCCCTTGGTGACGCTGTGACCGAACCGGCCGAACGGCAACGCGGTCCGACCGACCTTCGGCTGGTGCCGGCGGCCGGAGCGGCGTGGGCCTCGGCGGGTTTCGGGACCCGGCTGGCGCCGGTGGCCGCGTTGTCGCTCGCCGGTGGCGTGCTGATCGTCGTCCTGGTGCTGTTGGCCCTTCGCGGTGGTCGCCGGGACGGACCTGAGCCCCGGCGGCGGACCCGCCCGTGGCTTCCGGCGCTCATCTCCTCCGGTGCCGTGGCCGTCCTCGTGCTGCTGTCGGTCGCCGCCCAGCTGGGCCTGCGGTCAGCCGGTCTGCTGCCGGACCTCATCGAGCGACGAGCGGCGGTGGTCGCCGATGTGGTGGTCCGGTCCGACCCGCGCGAGGTCCGTCAGGACGCGGACGAGCGCGCCCGCGACCAAGGTCCGCGGTTCACGGTGCTCGCCCGGGCCGATTACGTGACCGGCAGGGGACACAGCGGGGACGCGCGTGCCGCCGTCCTCGTGATCGGTGACGAGCGCTGGTCGAAGCTGCGTCCGGGGGAACGTGTACGCGTCCATGGCCGGCTCGTGCCGGCCGACCCCGGTGATGACGTCACCGCGCTGCTGATGCCGTCACGGCCACCCGTGCTGTTGGCAGGCGCCGGGCCTGTCCAGCGCCGTGCCGAACAGCTCCGGGCCGGCCTCCGGGACGCGGCCGCCGGCTTGACGCCGGACTCCGCAGGGCTGCTGCCCGGGCTGGTGGTCGGCGACACGTCACGGCTGCCACCCGACCTGGAGGACGCGATGCGCGTCACCGGGCTCACGCATCTCACCGCGGTTTCGGGAAGCAATGTCGCGATCGTCTCCGGCACGGTGCTTCTCGTCGCTGGAGCGTGCGGCGCCGGCCGTCGGCTGAGGGTGCTGCTGGCCTTCGCAGGGCTGCTGGGTTTCGTGGTCCTCGCGCGTCCGGACCCGAGCGTCCTGCGGGCGGGCGTGATGGGCGCCGTCGGTCTGGTGGGGCTGGTCCACGCCCGGCGCGGGCAGGGCATGCCGGCGCTGTGCACCGCCGTCATCGCGTTGACCATCGCCGATCCGTGGCTCGGCAGGGCGTTCGGCTTCGCGCTGTCGGTCCTGGCGACGTCGGGTCTGCTGCTGCTGGCGCGACCGTGGGCGGCCGCGCTGAACCGGCTGGTGCCGTTGCCCGTGGCTCACGCTGTGGCGGTTCCTGCTGCAGCACAAGCGGTCTCCGCACCGGTTGTCGTCCTGCTGGCGCCGCAGCTGTCGCTGTCGGCGGTGCCGGCGAACCTGCTGGTCGCCCCCGCCGTCGCTCCGGCCACGGTGCTCGGTGTCGTGGCGACGCTGGTGGCGCCGCTCTGGCCGGGGGCCGCGGCGGCGGTGGCGTGGGGTGCCGGCTGGTGCACCTGGTGGATCGCGGCCGTGGCGAGAACGGCTGCGGCGCTGCCCGGTTCGGCGGTCCCGTGGCCGGAAGGTGGCCGAGGTGCGCTGCTGCTCGCTGCTGCGACGCTGCTGGCGGTGCTCCTCGCGCCCGCGCTGATCGGTGGCCTCGCCCGACTGGACGCCCTTGCGCGGCGCGACCAGCGCACGGGGCGGCGGGTGGGTCGTCGTGTCGTGGCGGTGGCAGCGGTCGGCGCGCTGCTC
The DNA here is from genome assembly GCA_030149025.1 of Actinomycetales bacterium. Taxonomy (GTDB): domain Bacteria; phylum Actinomycetota; class Actinomycetes; order Actinomycetales; family BWSM-131; genus BWSM-131. Next base: position 18,861 of record JASBSH010000005.1, read on the forward strand.
GGCGTGCTTCTCCTATGGCCGCAGTCGCCGCTGGCGCAGAGGCTCTCCGGCGGCTGGCCACCGAAGGGGTGGCGCATGGTGGCGTGCGACGTCGGCCAGGGGGATGCCTTCGTGGTCGCCACCGGCCCGCGCTCCGCCGCGTTGTTCGACACCGGCCCTGACCCCGAGTCCGTGGACAGGTGCCTCGGGCGGCTCGGGATCCAGACGCTCGACCTGCTCGTCGTCACGCACTTCCACGCCGACCACGCCGGCGGGATCACCGGCGCGCTGCGGGGTAGGGCCGTCAAGAGGCTGCTGGTCAGCCCGCTGCCCGAGCCGGCGGCGTCGGCGAAGGCGGTCGAGAAGGCCGCGCGGGACGCCGGGGTGGCCGTCGAGGTCGCCACAGCGGGGCTGCAAGGCGAGAACGGGGACGTGCGGTGGCAGGTGCTGTCGCCGAAGGCGCCGCGATCCGGCGGCGTTGAGGAAGGTCGCGGCTCGCCGTCCGAGTCGGTGTCCCGGTCAGACGGCGAGAGCTCGGACACCAACAACGCCAGCCTCGTGCTCTTCCTCGAGGTCGCCGGTCTGCGGGTGCTCACGACCGGAGACGTCGAGCAGACTGCGCAGGCCGCCCTGCGACGAACCCTGGCTGCGGCGCCGGCCCTTCTGCCGGTCGACGTGCTCAAGGTCTCCCACCACGGCTCCGCGAACCAGGACCCCGGCCTGCACGAGGCGATCGCCCCGCGCGTGGCGCTGATCAGCGCCGGGAAGGACAACGACTACGGGCACCCGGCCCCGGTCACCCTCGACCTGCTCGACCGCGTCGGTGCGATGGGGCTGCGGACCGACCAGCTCGGGGACGTCGCCGTCGGCGGCGACGGTGCGTCGCTCTGGGTGGCCGGTCGGCAAGGGACGCCGGAAGTCGCCCCGGCGGCTGCGCCGTCCGCCTGCCTCGCCGAACCGAAGGCCGGTCCCGCCCGTTGTCGTCCCGGCGTGGCACCCTTCGCTCGTGGCAAATCCTCGATCGTCACCTCGATCGGCCCCTTCGACCTGGCGGAACGTCGAACCGGCACCCGTCGTGCTCGTCACGGGCACGGAGGGTCTGCTGGCCGATCGCGCTGTCCAACGTGTTCTCGACGCGCTGCGCGAGCAGTCCCCTGACCTCGAGGTGGTCGACATCGACGCCTCGGTCTATGAGGCCGGTCAGCTCGGTCCGCACACGAGCCCCTCCCTGTTCGGCGAACCGCGACTGGTCCGGGTCTCCGGCGTCGAGGCGTGCACCGACGCGTTCGTCACCGACGTGCTCGCCTACCTCGACGACGTCCAGGACGACGTCACCCTGGTCCTGCGCCACGCCGGCGGGCAGAAGGGCAAGAAGCTCCTCGACGGCGTGCGGAAGAGCAAGACGTCGGCGGTCGTGGACTGTGCACCGTTGAAGAAGGACACCGACAAGATCGATTTCCTGCACGGTGAGTTCAGGGCGGCCGACCGTCGCGCGACGCCCGGAGCGGTCCGGGCGCTGGTGGCAGCTGTGGGGTCCGACCTGCGCGAGCTGGCGTCGGCGGCGTCCCAGCTCATGTCGGACAGCTCCGGCGAGATCACCGAGCAGGACGTGGAGCGGTACTACGGCGGGCGGGTGGAGGCGACCGGCTTCAAGGTCGCGGACGCCGTCGCGGCCGGTCGGGGCAAGGAGGCCCTGGCCCTGCTGCGCCAGGCGGTCGACACCGGCGTCGACCCCGTCCCGCTCGTCGCCGCTGTCGCGTTGAAGCTCAGGACGATGGCGAGGGTCGCCGGCACCCGGGGCCGCATCCCTGACATCGCTCGGGAGCTGGGCATGGCGCCGTGGCAGGTCGAACGCGCTCGCAAGGACCTCGTCGGCTGGACCCCGGACGGGATCAAGACCGGGCTCATTGCCCTGGCCGAGGCCGACGCCGCCGTCAAAGGTGGTGGCAGGGACCCGGTTTACGCAGTGGAGAAGGCCGTGGTCGCGATCACGGCTGCCCGCGGCGGTGACCGGTGAGCACGTGCGATGAGGCAGCTTGACATTGGCCACCAGAACGAAGAAGGCCGTCGGTGGCCGCCGCGTGCGCACGACCTGGGCGGTGATGGCCGGCGTCACGGCGCTCGGTCTCGCCCTGGCGGCATGCAGTGGCGGCGGGCAGTCTCCGGGCCCGGAGGTGTCGCCGGCGCAGACGACGAGCGTGCCGTCGTCCCCCTTTGTCGGCCGCACCGAGCCGCTGACCGGCAGGCCGGTCACGGATGCCGCCGCACTGGACCACCCCGCCGTGGCCATCAAGATCTCCAACGTGCCGGAGTCCCAGCCAGAGGTCGGCGTCGACCGGGCGGACATCGTCTTCGTGGAGCCCGTCGGGGTGTCCTACACCCGGTTGGCGGCCGTGTTCCACTCCGACCTGCCGAAGCTCGTGGGTCCGGTGCGGTCCGTGCGACCCGTGGACGCGCCGCTGCTCGGTCCGCTGTCGCCTGTCTTCGGCAACACTATGGGCGCAGACTGGGTGCTGCGGTACGTCGACCGGCAAGCCGACGTCGACGACCTCGGGACCCTCAAGGTGCGGGGGACAGGGGCCTACGAGCTCGACCCGAGGCGGGTGGCGCCGAACCATGTGTTCGCCGTCCCCCGGGTTCTGCTCGAGCTCTCCGATCGCAGGCAGCCGCCGAAGCCGTACTTCCAGTACGCGTCCAGCGCGGCATCCAGCTCGGCGGCCAGCAGCGGCACCGCGGGCACGTCCGCGGTGGTCTCGTACGGGCCCAGGTACAACGTGACCTGGACCTATGACCCGGCGAAGCAGGAGTACCTGCGCGCGCAGCCGTGGGGCAAGCACACGATGGCCGACGGGACGCAGGTGCATGCCACGAACGTGCTGATCCTGCGGGTGGAGTCGAAGACGGAGAAGATCGGCTCCGGCGGGGGACAGGCGGTGCCGGCGCTCAGCCTGATCGACGCCACCGGTGAGCTGATCGCGCTGTCGGGCGGCAAGGCGGTCAAGGGCACCTGGCAGAAGGGCGCCCCCAACGGGCCGTTCGTCCTCAAGGCGGCCGACGGGTCGCCTCTCGAGCTCGCGCCCGGCAACACCTGGGTGGAGCTGCCCACGCCGGCCGCGGCCGTGACCGTGCAGTAGCGGCTAACTAACCGGCGCCGGCCACCAGCATCGTGGCAGCGAAGACCACGCCGCTGACGAGCAGCGCGATCGTGGTGAAGCCGAGGATGTCCCGGATGCCGAGGCGGGCGATCGCGAGCACGGGCAGCGCCCAGAAGGGTTGGATCATGTTCGTCCACTGGTCCCCGTAGGCGATGCCCATGACGACGACGCCCGGTGCGACGCCCAGCTGCTGCGCTGCATCCAGGAAGATCGGACCCTGCACCGCGAACTGGCCACCGCCACTGGGGACGAACATGTTCAGCAGCCCACCGGACAGGAAGGCCCACAGCCCCAGCGTCTCCGGCGAGGCGAGGCGGACAAAGAAGTCGCTGAATACGCCGATCAGCCCCGTGGTCGTCATGATCCCCAGGATCCCCGCGTAGAGCGGGAACTGAAGCAGGATGTCCCCGACGTTGCGCGCCGCGTCGGCGACGAGGCGCCCTAGTTCGGCCGGTGACCCGACGAGCAGCAGAATCGCGGCCAGGAACGTCCAGTTCACGATGTCGAGGGTGAGGGCAAAGCCCTCCTCGCCGAAGTAGGCGATGAGATAGGCCGTCAGCGCCAGGCCGGTGACGAGCGTGATGAGCCGCGAAGAGTCGATCCAGTCCGCCGGGGACGTCCGGCGCTCGGCGGTGTGCTCGGCCGGTTCTGTGGGCTCCGCGGCCACGGCATCGTCCGGCAGCTCGATGACCGGGTCCTCCGCGCGTGGTCTCAGGGACGCCATCGCGGCGACGACCACGACGACGGTCACCACGATTGCCGCGAGGTTCCACGGGGCGAAGATCGTCTCCGAGACGGGGACCGTACGGCCGATCTGCTTCTCGACGAAGCTGCCCGGCGTGGCGGCGGCGAGCGGTCCCGACCCCGAGTAGCCCATGTGCCAGACCACGTACCCGGCGTAGCCACAGGCGACCAGTAGCGGGAAGTGGAGGCGCAACCCCCGCCTCTTGCCCTGTTCGGCCACCTCGCGGGCGAGGAGGGCTCCCACCACCAGCCCGAGACCCCAGGACAGCAGGGAACCGAGCGCGGCCACGAGCGTCACACCCGCGTAAGCCTGCACCGGCGTGCGCGGTAGTGAGCCGACGCGGACGAGCAGACGACGCACCGGGCGGGTGTTGGCGAGCGTGTACCCCAGAAGAAGGATCAACGCCATCTGCGTCATGAACGCGAGTAATCCGGTCAGGCCGTCGCCCCAACCGCGGAGGACCGTCACCGGCCCGGCGTCCGTGAGGGCGAAGGCCAGGGCGGCGACGACGCCCGTCAGGACGACCGCGAACACCAGCGCACTAGGTAGCCAGCGTTCGACACCTGCTACGAGCGGTCGGGAAAGGGTGCGCAGCATCGGGCCGTCTCCTCCGTGTCCGAATTGACCCCCGAATGATGGTAGTTGCCCGGTTCAGACGGAGGGAGGCGCGCCGGGACAGCGTCGGGGGCGTTGTGGAGTGAAGAACCGGACGGCGCCACCCACCTGGGTGACGCCGTCCGGTTCTGGTCTCGTTGCCTTCGCGCCGGCCTCCGCCATGAGACGGAGGCGACCGGTCAGAGGCTGTTGAGCACCTTGGCCATCGCCGACTTGCGGTTCGCGGCCTGGTTCTTGTGAATGGTGCCCTTGCTCACGGCCTTGTCGAGGCGGCGAGACGCTGCGCGGAGCGCGCTGGTCGCCTTCTCCCTGTCGCCCTCGACCGCAGCCTCGCGGAAGGAACGCACGAGCGTCTTCAGTTCGGACTTCACGGCCTTGTTGCGGAGCCGGGCCTTCTCGTTGGTCTTGATCCGCTTGATCTGGGACTTGATGTTCGCCACGGAGATCTCTCTGTACGGTTCGGTCAGGTCGGTGAGGGCTTCGGTTCGGCTGCGACCGACGGTGGGGACGTCGGTAGCCGCTCGAACCGGAACGGTCGGGTGCGCCCGCACGACCCTGCGGACACGCGATCAGCAAAGATAGCAGCGGGGCCGGTTGTGCCGGAAATCGACGTCACATCCGGCCATCACATTCAGCCGTCACATCCAGTCGCGCATCCGTCTGAGCCCTGCGGCGACCGCGTCGACGGTGCGGCGACCTCGTCGACGGTGTCGCCGTCCGGCCGTCCGCCCCCTCGTCCCGGCCGTGGCGCATGGGACGATGAGAAGCCCCCGAGAAGTGAGGTCCAGACCAGGTGTCCCCGATCGCCCGCACGGCGCCGAAACCGGCTTCCACGCCACAGGAGCTGATCCGGAACTTCTGCATCATCGCCCACATCGACCACGGCAAGTCCACCCTGGCCGACCGGATGCTGCAGATCACCGGTGTGGTCGAGGACAGGCTGATGCGAGCCCAGTACCTGGACCGCATGGACATCGAGCGCGAGCGCGGCATCACGATCAAGAGCCAGGCCGTGCGGATGCCGTGGGCGGTCGACGGGTCCGACGGCCCGAAGTCCTACGCCCTGAACATGATCGACACTCCCGGGCACGTCGACTTCACGTACGAGGTGTCGCGGTCCCTCGCGGCGTGCGAGGGCGCCGTCCTGCTGGTGGACGCGGCACAGGGGATCGAGGCGCAGACCCTGGCCAACCTGTACCTGGCGATGGAGCACGACCTGACGATCATCCCGGTGCTCAACAAGATCGACCTTCCGGCGGCCCAGCCGGACAAGTTCGCCGCGGAGCTGGCGCACCTGATCGGCGGCGAGCCCGAGGACTGCCTGAGGGTCTCGGGGAAGACCGGTGAGGGCGTGGATGCCCTGCTCGACCGGATCGTGCAGCAGATCCCGCACCCGACGGGGAACGACGACGGGCCCGCCAGGGCGATGATCTTCGACTCCGTCTACGACACCTATCGCGGCGTCGTGACGTACGTGCGGGTCGTCGACGGCAAGCTGCACCCGCGCGAGCGGATCGCGATGATGTCGACGAAGGCCACCCACGAGCTGCTCGAGATCGGTGTCAGCTCACCGGAGCCCGAGCCCACGCAGGGCCTCGGCGTCGGCGAGGTCGGCTACCTGATCACCGGGGTGAAGGACGTCCGGCAGTCCAAGGTCGGCGACACGGTGACGAACGCCGCTCGACCCGCGCGCACGCCGCTGGCCGGTTACGCCGACCCCAAGCCGATGGTCTTCTCCGGCCTGTACCCGATCGACGGCTCGGACTACCCCGTGCTGCGCGACGCCCTGGACAAGCTGAAGCTCAACGACGCCGCGCTGGTGTACGAGCCCGAGACCTCGGCGGCGCTGGGCTTCGGGTTCCGGATCGGCTTCCTCGGCCTGCTGCACCTGGAGATCGTGCGCGAGCGCCTCGAGCGCGAGTTCGACCTCGACCTGATCTCCACGGCACCGTCCGTCGTCTACGAGGTGACGATGGAGGACGGGTCGGAGATCACGGTGACCAACCCGAGCGAGTTCCCGGGCGGGAAGGTCAAGGACGTCCGTGAGCCGATCGTGCGGGCGACCATCCTCACGCCGGCCGAGTTCATCGGCACCGTCATGGAGCTGTGCCAGCAGCGTCGTGGCTCGCTGCTGGGGATGGACTACCTGTCCGAGGACCGCGTCGAGATGCGATACACGTTGCCCCTGGCCGAGATCGTGTTCGACTTCTTCGACAACCTGAAGTCCCGCACCCGGGGCTACGCCTCGCTGGACTACGAGCCGGCCGGTGAGCAGACCGCTGACCTGGTCAAGGTGGACATCCTGCTGCAGGGCGAGCAGGTCGACGCGTTCAGCGCGATCGTCCACAAGGACAAGGCCTACAGCTACGGCACGATGATGGCCGGCAAGCTGCGCGAGCTCATCCCGCGCCAGCAGTTCGAGGTGCCCGTGCAGGCCGCCATCGGTTCTCGCGTGATCGCGCGCGAGACGATCCGCGCCATCCGCAAGGACGTCCTCGCCAAGTGCTACGGCGGTGACATCAGCCGCAAGCGCAAGCTGCTGGAGAAGCAGAAGGAGGGCAAGAAGCGGATGAAGATGGTCGGTCGGGTCGAGGTGCCCCAGGAGGCCTTCATCGCTGCGTTGTCCTCCGAGACCGACTCCAAGGACTCCAAGGAGAAGTCCAAGAAGTAGACACCACCGGCGACCGGCCGCCATCGTCCGCGCCATCGTCTGCGCGGAGGCCAACGCCCCGTCCGGCGTACTGTGCGCGTCGTGCGCGCCAGTCACTCACCAGTGCCGCCGTCATCGGCCCGGCCGACGGTGCTTGTCCTGCTGGCCGCCGTCGGCTTCGGCACGACCGGCACGGCCCAGGCGCTTGCACCGGACGCCGCCACGCCGGCCTCGGTGGGGGCGGTCCGGATCGTGGTCGGCGGCACGCTGCTCGCGCTCGTCGCGCTCCTCTCGACGCGCCGCCTGCGGCGCACCGGGCCATGGACGACGCCACGAACGAGTGAGGGTTCCCTCACCCTGGTCCTCGTGTCGGTCGCCGGAGTCGTGGCGTACCAACCCTTCTTCTTCGCCGGGGTGCGGTCGAGCGGTGTTGCCGTCGGCACGCTCGTAGCGTTGGGGTCGGCACCGGTCGCCACGGGACTGCTGCAGTGGGTGGTCCTGCGCAAGGTGCCCGGCGCGGCATGGTTCGCCGCCACCGGCGTCGCGGTGGCGGGCCTGCTGGCACTGTCGCTCGGCGACCCGCTGTTCGGTGGTGGGCTGCTGCGGCCGGTGGACCCGCTCGGGGTGCTGGCGTCCGTCGGGGCCGGTGCCTCGTACGCGGTCTACACGATCGGCAGCAAGGGTTTGCTGGACCGCGGCTGGTCCCCGGACCTCACGATGGGTGCGGCATTCGGCGGTGCGGCCGTCGTCATGGCCCTCGCCCTGCCGTGGTTGCCGCTGGGCTGGCTGGGGTCGGCGTCCGGGGTAGCGGCTGCCGTGTTCCTCGGTGTGGTCTCGACCGCGCTCGCATACGTCCTGTTCGCGCGGGGTCTCCGGGCGCTGCCGGCCTCGAACGTGGCGACTCTGACGCTCGCGGAGCCGCTGACCGCGGGCATCCTCGGCGTCCTGCTGCTGCGCGAGCCGCTCAGTCCCATCCAGGTGCTCGGCGCGCTCCTCGTCGCGGCCGGCCTCGTGATCCTGTCGCTGCCGAGGCCACGTGCTCATCGCCGGGGAGAAGGTGCTGCAGGAGCCGCCGATGCCGCCGAAAGCGTGAACCCGTCAGTCCCGGACATGCCGGAACCAGTGGAAAACGGTCACACCCCTTGACCCTCGCTTTAGGGTGACCGACAACACGTGGACGACGATGTCCTCGGCGTCGAAGGGAAACCGCCGTGGTGGTAGAGACGACGGCCTGCCAAGCGCCACAAGCCGAGCAGGACGCTCTCAAGCAGTTGATGAGCGATGCGCCGGCCTCTGTCGGGGCGCTGCTCGCGCATCGCATCGCCCAGACGCCCGATCGAGAGGCGTTCAGGTTCCGCACCAGCCCGGACGGCTGGGAGACGATGACCTGGGCAGAGACCGGTCTTGTCGTGGACGAGATCGCTGCAGGGTTGCTGGCTGTTGGCGTGCAGTCCCAGGACCGGGTGGCGATCGCCTCAGGCACACGCATCGAATGGGTGCTCGCGGACTTCGCCGTCATGCGGGCCGGCGCCGCGATGACGACGGTGTACCCGACCACCAACGCCGACGAGGTCGAGTTCATCCTCACCGACTCCGGGTCACGTGTCGTGATCGCCGAGGACGCCGGTCAGCTGGACAAGGTGCGCGAGCACTGGGGTCGGCTGCCGGAGCTGGCCACCGTCGTCGTGATCGACCCGACGGGAGTCACGCAGGACGACCAGGTGCTGAGCCTGGACGCGTTGCGGGAGAAGGGGCGAGCGCTGCTCGCCGAGCAGCCGGACGCGGTCGAGAAGGCGAGTGGCGCCGTCCGGCCGGAGAACCTCGCGACGCTGGTGTACACGTCCGGGACAACCGGGCTGCCCAAGGGCGTCCGGTTGAGGCACTCGAGCTGGGTCTACACGGGAGCCGCGATCGCGGCGACCGGCGTGATGACGGAGGACGACCTGCACTTCTTGTGGCTACCGCTGTCGCACGTGTTCGGGAAGGTGCTGCTCACCGGCCAGGTGACCGTCGGCATGCCGACCGCCGTGGACGGCGACCTGGAGCACCTGGTGGACAACCTCGCGGCGGTCCGGCCCACGATCATGGCGGGCGCGCCGCGCATCTACGAGAAGGTGCACTCGAAGATCGTCACGGGGGTGCAGGCCGAGGGCGGGGTGAAGGCCAAGATCTTCGAGTGGGCGTTCGGCGTCGGGCGCAAGGTGTCGGCGCTCAGGCTGCGAGGCGAGGAGCCGAGCGGTCTGCTGGCGGTCCAGCACCGGTTGGCCGACAAGCTGGTGTTCAGCAAGATCAAGGAGCGGTTCGGCGGCCGGGTCCGGTACTTCGTGTCCGGTGCCGCTGCGCTCTCCCAGGAGATCGGGGAGTGGTTCCACGCCGCCGGGATCGTCGTCCTCGAGGGGTACGGCCTGACCGAGACGTCGGCAGCCAGCTTCGTGAACCGGCCCGACTCGTACCGTTTCGGGGTCGTGGGGCTGCCGTTCCCCGGCACCCTGGTCCGGTTGGCCGACGACGGGGAGATCCTCATCGGCGGCCCGGGGGTGATGGAGGGATACCACAACCTGCCCGAGCAGACCGACGACGTCCTGACGCCCGACGGGTTCATCCGCACGGGTGACATCGGCGAGATCACCCCGGGGGGCTTTCTGCGGATCACCGACCGCAAGAAGGACCTGATCAAGACCTCGGGCGGCAAGTACGTGGCGCCCCAGACGATCGAGAGCCGGTTCAAGGCGATCTGCCCGTTGGCGAGCCAGTTCGTCGTGCACGGCGACGGCCGCAACTACGTGACCGCGCTGGTCACCCTGGATCCCGACGCCGTCGCCACGTGGGCGGAGGCGAACGGCATGGGCGACACCGAGTACGTCGACGTCGTCCGGTCCGAGCGAATGCACCAGGTGGTGCAGGGGTACGTCGATGAGCTGAACGCCACCCTCAACCGCTGGGAGACGATCAAGCGGTTCGAGATCCTCCCGGCCGACCTGACGGTGGAGAACGGTGAGCTGACGCCCTCCATGAAGCTCAAGCGGCGCGTGGTGGAGCGCAAGTACGCCGACCTCCTGGAAGGGATGTACCTGGGCACCTGAGAATGGGGACGTGAGTCCCCCCGCCCTGCCCGACGGCGACCCTGCACCGACCGACGGCGCGCTGCCGTCCTCCGTGCTCGAGGGTGCCGGCGACCGTCGGCTCGGGGTCTACGTCCACGTGCCGTTCTGCAGGGTGCGCTGCGGGTACTGCGACTTCAACACCTACACGGCGCTCGAGCTCGGTCCGCCGAGCCTGCCCGGGGCAAGCCAGGCGGGGTACGCGGACGCTGCCGCGCACGAGATCGCCCTTGCAGGACGCGTCCTGGACGAGGCAGGGCTACCCGAGCGGCCGGCGTCCACGGTCTTCTTCGGCGGCGGCACCCCCACGCTGCTACCGGCGGCCGATCTCGTCAGCCTGCTGGGCGCCGTCCGGGTGCATCTCGGTCTCGCCCCCGACGCGGAGGTGACGACCGAGGCCAACCCCGACTCGGTCACGCCTGAGTCGCTGGCCGAGCTGGCGGCGGGCGGGTTCACGCGAGTGTCGTTCGGTATGCAGTCCGCGGTGCCGCACGTCCTGGCGACGCTGGAGCGGACACACGATCCGGCCCGCGTCCCCCAGGTCGTCGCTTGGGCCCGTGATGCCGGGCTCGCCGTCAGTCTCGACCTCATCTACGGCACGCCGGGGGAGTCCCTGGCCGACTGGCGCGCCAGCTTCGAGGCCGCGCTTGCGTGCGAGCCCGACCACGTCTCCGCCTACGCCCTCGTCGTCGAGGAGGGCACGAAGATGGACCGGCAGGTGCGGCGCGGGCAGATCCCGGCACTGGACCCGGACGACGAGGCCGCCAAGTACGAGCTGGCCGACGAGATGCTGGCTGCCGCCGGGTACCAGTGGTACGAGGTGAGCAACTGGGCCCGCACACCGGCCGACGCCTGCCGCCACAACATCGGCTACTGGCGCGGCGACGACTGGTGGGGCGTCGGGCCCGGTGCCCACAGCCACGTCGGTGGCGTCCGCTGGTGGAACGTCAAGCACCCGGCCGCGTACGCCGCACGGATCGCAGCCGGCTCCAGTCCCGCTCAGGGCCGCGAGGTGCTGGACGACGACTCCCGCGCTGTCGAGGACGTCCTGCTGCGCGTACGGCTCGCCGAGGGGCTGGCCGCCGAAAGGCTCGGTGAGGCGGGTCGGGCTGCGGTTCCCGCTCTCGTCGCCGCGGGCTGGGTGGACGCGGAAGCCGCCCCGCACCGCGTCGTGCTGACCCGGAGGGGGCGGCTGCTGGCCGATGCCGTCGTGCGCGTGCTGCTCGGCTGGGAGCAGGCGCCGGCCCCGGACGGTGTGGTTACTTCACCATCCGGATGGTGAGCGGGTAGCGGTAGTTCTCGCCCTTGTTGGCCGCGAGCGCGGCGAGGATGCTGAAGACGATTATCAGGATCCAGATCGCGAACACGATCACGAAACCGATCACGATGGCGGTCAAGATCCAGCCGATCACGCTGCCGATCAGCATCGTGAGCTGGAAGTTGAGCGCCTCCTTGGACTGGCCGTTCACGTACGCGCCGCGGTCCTTCATGACGAGCCAGATGATCAGTGGGGCGAGGAACCCGAACAGGATGCCGCCGAGGTGCGTGAGCATCGCCCACATGCGCTGGTCGGGCGGGCTCATCTCGTTCGAGTAGCCCTGCTGGTAGCCGGGCGCCTGCTGGTAGGGCTGCTGCTGGTAGCCGGGCGCTTGCTGGTAGCCCGGCGCCTGCCCGTAGCCGGGCGGCTGCTGAGGGTCGGGCGCCTGGCCGTAGCCGGGCGGCTGCTGAGGGTCAGGGGACTGGGAAGGCTGGTCGGTCATCGCGGATGTCCTCTCGTACGCGGTCGGGCGAGGGTAGCCCCGGGAGAATGCTGCGAACCTGTCGCGACACGCCGGCGTGTCGTGCAGCTTTGCAGCATTCTTCGGCCGAGCAGCGACGGGCATTGAGCCTGCCCTCGCCCGGTCGGCCGTGACCCCATCAGTCAGCTCACCATGCGGATGGTGAGCGGATAGCGGAACTCCTCACCCCTGCTCGCGGCCACAGAGCCCATGATCACGAGGACCAGGTACGCGATGCCCAGTGCAGCCAGCAGCACGAAGCCCACCACGATGAAGATGAGTACGGCCGAGACCACCAGGTAGATCAGCCAGCTGAGGTTGAAGTTGAGCGCCTCGACGGCGTGGCGACGGGCGAACGGCGAACGGTCACGGATCAGCAGCATGCAGACCAGCGGGCCAAGGAACCCGAGGGCCACGTAAGCGGCGGCGAACGATGACAGGTGGGCCGCAACGGCCCAGTTGCGTTCGGCGTCCGGGCTCATGCTCGGGTTGATCGACCCCATCGGGCCGGTCGTGCCGGTCGGGCCGGTCGGGTTGTTCATGGGATTGCCCGTCCGTGGTTTCCGTGCTCGACAAGGTCCGCCGGTTGCTGCCGGTTGTCGGGGGCGGTGTTCATCGGTTCTCCTCGTTCACCCCGGCGGTCGGTCGACCAGCCGTACCTCCACGGTAGGTACGCGGAGCGGGCGGGCCTACCCGGATCGATGGCTGCCTGACATCCGGGAGAGCCACCGCATCAGCCCTCCGGCTCCGCCGTGACGAAGTCGATGAGCTCCTCCACCCGCCCGAGCAGCGCAGGCTCCAGGTCCGCGTAGGTACGCACCGTGCCGAGGATGCGCTTCCAGCCCAGTGCCACACCGGCCTGGGAGGCGTGCGGCCAACCCAGCTCCCGCAGGATGCCGTGCTTCCACGACTCGCCGCGCGGAATCGTCGGCCACCTCTCCCAGCCCAGCCGCTGCGGCCGCACCGCCTGCCAGACGTCCACGTACGGATGGCCGACGACGAGCACGTGGGAGGCGAAGCGGCTGCCCTGCAGTGCCTCCCTGGCGATCCGCGCCTCCTTGCTGCCGTCCACCAGGTGGTCGACGAGCACGCCCAGCCGCCTGCCGGGTCCCGGCTGGAACCTCGCGACCTCAGCGGCGAGGTCGTCGATGCCGTCCAGGGGCTCGACGACCACGCCCTCGATCCGCAGGTCGTCGCCCCACACCTTCTCCACGAGCTCGGCGTCGTGACGGCCCTCGACCCAGATGCGCGACCTCCTGGCCACCTGGGCCCGGGCGTCGTGCACGGCGACGGAGCCACTCGCCGTCCGGGTGGGTCTTGTCGGGGCGCCCGGGCCGCGCGGCGGTACGAGACGCACGGGTTCGCCGTCCAGCCAGAACCCCGGACCGAGCGGGAACGAGCGGACGCATCCACGCCGGTCCTCCAGCGCGACGACGTGCATGCCCCCGGTCTTCTCCACGCGGACGACCGCCCCGCACCAGCCGGTCTCCACGTCCTCGACGACCAGACCCGGTTCGGCGGGCACCTCACGGCGCGCGGGTCGCCGGGGTGGCCCGCCGGCGAGGACGTCGCTGCTGTACCGGTCAGTGCCGGCCTGTGGGTGTCTGCGAGAGGTCGGGGAGGTCACCGGTCGACCCTAGATCGGTCGCCGTTCCCCATAACGGCGCGACACGGCCTAAACTTGGCACTCGGCGGTTCAGAGTGCCAGCCTCCGTCTAGGTGCTCCGTACGCTAGCGAGACAGCCGGACGACAAGGCGCAAGACCGCACGGGAGGTGGCGCAGTGAGCGACGCACGCAGGCTGGCCGTGCTGCGCGCCATCATTGAGGACTACGTGGCGATGCGCGAGCCGGTGGGCTCCAAGGCCCTGGTGGAGCGGCACAACCTCGAGGTGTCACCGGCAACGATCCGCAATGACATGGCTGCGCTCGAGGAGGAGGGGTTCATCACGCAGCCCCACACGAGCGCCGGCCGGATCCCTACCGACAAGGGCTACCGCGTCTTCGTGGACCGGATCGCGAACCTCAAGCCCCTCAGCCAGGCCGAGCGACGGGCGATCCAGACCCTGATCTCCGACCCGGTGGACCTGGACGACGTGCTCGATCGCACCGTGAGGGCGCTCGCCCAGCTCACCCACCAGGTCGCCGTCGTGCAGTACCCCTCCCTGAGCCGCTCGAGCGTCCGGCACATCGAGATCGTCCCCCTCGGTGGCAGCCGGCTGCTGGTCGTACTCATCACGAACAGCGGCCGCATCGAGCAGCGGACGGTGGAGACCGGCTTCTCGGTGCCGGAGGACGTGGTCGGCGAGCTGCGGGCCCGCCTGAACGAGGTTGCCGCCGGACGGCCGCTCGCCACCTTGGCGGACCGGCTCGACACCCTGCCGGACGACTTCCGTCCGGAGGACCGGGACCTGGTCCGCACCGTCCTGCGGGCGGTCGAGGACTCGGTCGCGGCGGGCCGGGAGGACAAAGTGGTCCTGGCCGGGACGGCGAACCTCGCCCGGTCTGCGATCGACTTCGCCTCGTTGTCGCCGGTCCTCGAGGCGATCGAGGAACAGGTCGTGCTCCTGCGGTTGCTGTCGGAGATGGCCGACGATCCGAGCAGCGGGGTCTCGGTGCGGATCGGCCACGAGCACGAGCATGAGAGCCTGACCGGTACGTCGGTCGTCTCCAGCGGTTACGCGGCAGGCGGAGAGGTGATGGCCCGGCTCGGGGTGCTGGGGCCGACGAGGATGGACTACCCGACCACGATGGCGGCGGTACGGGCGGTCGCGCGGTACGTGTCACGGATCATCTCGGCATGACCTGGCGACCGGACCGCCGGTACGCGCCGTGCAGCCGCCAGGCCGGCCTGCACACTGAACGTGCACAGATTCTGCAAACCAAGGCTCCGATTCAGGTCGGATCCGCAACGAGGAGCGACCACCACCGGTGAGCGACCACTACGAGGTTCTCGGTGTCAGCCGGGACGCCTCGCCCGACGAGATCAAGAAGGCCTACCGCAGGCTGGCCCGAAAGCTGCACCCGGACGTCAACGACGGGCCGCAGGCCGCTGAGCGGTTCAAGGAGGTGTCCCGCGCCTACGAGGTGCTGTCAAATCCCGACAAGCGGCGTGCCTACGACCTCGGGGGCGACGCCGCGGTGTCCGGTGGCGGGGCGGCGGGGTTCGGTGCCGGGTTCGGCTTCAGCGACATCTTCGAGACGATCTTCGGCGGGCAGGGTGCGCAGCGCGGCCCGGCGTCGCGCCGGCGTCCGGGCCAGAACGCCCTGATCCGGCTGGAGATCGAGCTGCGCGAGGCGGTCTTCGGCTCCGAGCGCGAGGTGCAGATCGACACGGCGGTGCTCTGCCCGACCTGTCAGGGCTCCTGCTGCCGTCCGGGCACGTCTCCTCGCACCTGTGACGTCTGCGGCGGCCGCGGCCAGGTGCAGCGGGTCGCACGGTCCCTGCTCGGTCAGGTGATGACGACGTCCACCTGCCCCGGCTGCGGCGGCTACGGCACGGTCATCCCCGAGCCGTGTCTGGAGTGCTCCGGGGAGGGCCGCGTCCGCACCCGCCGCACGCTGCGGATCAAGGTGCCCGCCGGCGTCGACACAGGCACGCGGATCCAGCTCAGCGGCGAGGGAGAGGTCGGGCCCGCCGGAGGCCCGCCCGGGGACCTGTACGTCGAGATCGTCGAGCGGCCGGACGAGACCTTCAGCCGCCGCGGGGACGACCTGCACTGCACGCTCGAGGTGCCCATGACGTCCGCCGCGCTCGGGGCCACGCTCGAGGTGAAGACCCTCGACGGGGTCGAGCGGATCGACCTGCGCCCGGGGACGCAGTCCGGTGAGGTCCACACGCTGCGGTCCTTCGGCGTCCAGCACCTGCGCTCCGGCGGTCGGGGCGACCTGCACGTGCACATCGACGTGAAGACCCCCGCGGGCCTCGACGAGGAGCAGGCCGAGCTGCTGCGTCAGCTCGCGCGGCTGCGCGGCGAGGAGCAGGCCGAGGCGCGGCTCGCCTTCAACCACGGAGGTGTCTTCTCCAAGCTGAAGGAGAAGCTGGCCGGCCGGTAGCGCTGCACCCGCTCCCCGCGGACCCACTCAGGACGTTGATCATGACATCCCGGTTCAACTGCGTGAACCGGGATGTCATGATCACGCGAGGTGCTGACCGGGAGCCGCTAGAGCGGATGGCTCGGGCATGGGTGCAGCCATGGATGCAGCAAAAGCGCGCTCCGACGACAACTTTCCTGCATCCACGGCTGCATCGACGGCCAGTCCCTGCACCCCGGCCTGCAGAACTGCATGATCACGCACGAGGGGCGTGAACCGGGATGTCATGATCACGCGCGAGGGTTGCGGGTTGGGGGTGGGGCTACTTGACGGTGAAGTCCTTGGTGTCCGGGAACATCCGCGGACCTTCAGTGCTCTCGCCGTTCGACATGTCCGGCTGGTAGACCTCGACGGTGTACTCGCCCGGTTCCAGCGTGGCGCTGAACGCGAACTCGCCGTAGGTGCCCATACTGCCGCCCATGGTGTTGCCCTGGGCGACGACGTCTCCGCCGCGCCCCCGGACCTCCCAGGCGAACGTTGCCTCGAACGCCGTGCCGTACCCGGTGAACTTCACCGTGCCGGCCTTGAGCGTCTCGCCCTCTTGCGGGGAGGTCACCCAGGTCGGTGCCTGGACGTCGACAAGGTCGGCCCGGGCGGTCGGCTCACCGACGCGCACGGCTCCCCAGACGTCGCTCGGCTTGCCGTCGACCGTGACCGTGACGGTGTCGGCGGGAGTGCCGGCCTCGGACGCCGCCGCGGTCGCTGTGTAGACGAGCTGCTGGATGGCGAGCCCGGCCACCTCGCTGCCGACGTTCGCGCCGGAGAAGGCGTCGGCCGACAGGTCCACGGCCAGCGACTTGCCGCTCTGCGTCACCTTCACGCTGGACGCCGGCTTCCACGGGCTGGAGTAGTCGGGGTCGAGCGGCTTCAGCTCTGTCATGGCCCGGATGGCCGACTCGACGTACCCGCCGTTCTCCGGCACCGTCCGGAATTCCCGGTACAGCCAGAACCGGGTCTTGGACTGGCCGAGGTAGTACACCGGCACCCCGGTCAGCTCGGCGGCAGGTGCTGCGCTCGTCGGCGCCGTCTTCGTTGCGCCGGGGGACGGCGCAGTGGTGGCCGCGGCCGGTGGCTCGGTCGAGGCCGGCGCCGACGCGGCCGGCTGACCCGCGGGGGGACCGGCCTGCTGGCCGGAGTTGTCACCGGTCAGCACGACGCCGGCCACCACCCCGGCGACGGCCGCGACCGCGATCCCGGCCAGCCACGGGGCGAGGCGGCGGCCACGGTGCTCGTGCTCTACGCGCCGGGTGATCTCGTCGAGTCCCTTGCGTGGCTGAATCATTTCGGCCTCCTCGGCCAGGGCCCGGCGAAGCAGCCGGGCGGTCGGGTCGTCGTCAGGATCGAAGGGGAAGGGTCGCTGATCGGCGTTCATGACCTGCTTCCCCCTTCTTGCTCGGTGCTGAGGGCTGTGCGTAGAGCCGAAAGGCCCCTGTGTGCGTGGCTTTTCACAGCTCCGCGCGTGATGCCGAGCAGGTCGGCGATATCCGCCTCGCTGGCGTCCGCGTAGTACCGCAGCACCAGCACCTCGCGCTGGCGCTGAGGCAGCCGGTCCAGTGCCGCCATGACCTGCCGGGTCTCGCTGCTGGTGACCGCGCGTTCCTCGGGCCCGGCGGGCTCGGGCTCGGCAGGCTGGCGATGCCGCAGCTCGACCTGGCGGTGCCGCTGGACTGAACGGCAGCCGTTGACCACGCTGGCGCGCAGGTAGCCGGCCGCGGCGTGCGGGTCCTGCAGCCGGTTCCACCGTCCGTGGAGCGCGACGAAGGCGTCCTGCACGACCTCCTCGGCGGTCCCGCTCTCACCGAGGAGCAGGGCGGCCAGCCGCACCATGGGCACCCAGTGCGTGCCGTACAGCACCCGGACCGCCTGGTCGGCGTCCCACCGCGACGGTTCGGCGACGGCGGAGTCGCCGACCGGATCGGGCACCGGTCGCACCCCCGCCTCCCTTCCCGCATCGGTTGCCGGAACCACCGGCAGGATCATCGTGCTCACACCCCGTACACGCACAGAGGGCGTGGGAGGTTGACGTACGCTCGCGGCGATCTGCGCCGACTCTCGCTAGGGTGCCGCAATGGCCTCCGATGACCAGCGCGACACGCGCGACCGCCCACCGACGAGATCGAAGCGATGAGCAACCGGATCACCGATCCCGACTGCCTGTTCTGCAAGATCGTCGCGGGGCAGCTGCCCGCGAACGTCGTGGCGGACGAGGAGAAGGTACTCGCCTTCCGTGACATCGACCCGAAGGCGCCGCTGCACGTCCTCGTCGTCCCCAAGGACCACCACGCCGACGTCACGACGCTGGCGCACGCGGACGGCGCCACGCTGGCCGAGCTGGTCAAGCTCGGTTCCCGCATCGCAGCCGACGAGGCCGGCGGGGAGTTCCGCCTGGTGTTCAACACCGGGCCGTCCAGCGGTCAGAGCGTCTTCCACGTGCACGGCCACGTGCTGGGTGGTCGTGACATGGGCTGGCCGCCCGGCTGATCGGTAGCATGGTGGGGACCTATCGATCACGTACCGCCTCGTCCCAAGGAGCAGGGCCCTCGCCCGACCATGACCGATCAGCCAACCGGTCCCGACACCAGCGATGCTGGAAAGTTCCCCACGCAGGGCTCCGTGAACGCTCCACGCGAGACGCAGCACAAGATCGTGGTGCCCGGCGACGTCCCGATGGTCTCCCTGCTCGGCACCGGCGATGAGCTGCTGCGTGTGGTCGAGAGGGCGTTCCCCCGTGTCGACATCCACGTGCGAGGCAACGAGGTCACCGTTACCGGCCGGGTCGGCGACGTAGCCCTCGTCGAACGGCTCGTGGACGAGATGCTCGCCGTGCTGGCAGGCGGTCAGGCGCTGAGCCCGGACGCCGTCGAGCGGTCCATCGGCATGCTGCGGCACACCGAGGGGGAACGTCCGGCGGACGTGCTGACGCTGTCGGTGCTGAGCAACCGTGGCCGGACCATCCGGCCGAAGACTCTGAACCAGAAGCGCTACGTCGACGCGATCGACAAGCACACCGTCGTGTTCGGCATCGGCCCGGCCGGTACCGGCAAGACGTACCTGGCGATGGCCAAGGCCGTGCAGGCGCTGCAGAGCAAGGTCGTGAACCGGATCATCCTCACGCGCCCCGCTGTCGAGGCGGGGGAGCGGCTCGGGTTCCTCCCCGGCACCCTCACCGAGAAGATCGACCCCTACCTGCGGCCGCTGTACGATGCGCTGCACGACATGATCGACCCGGACTCGATCCCGCGACTCATGGCCGCCGGGACGATCGAGGTCGCACCGCTGGCGTACATGCGGGGTAGAACCCTCAATGACGCCTTCATCATCCTCGACGAGGCGCAGAACACCTCGCCCGAGCAGATGAAGATGTTCCTCACCCGGCTCGGGTTCGGGTCGAAGATGGTCGTGACCGGCGACGTCACCCAGGTGGACCTGCCGAGCGGCAACCAGTCGGGCCTGCGGGTGGTCACGCAGATCCTCGAGGGGATCGAGGACGTCAACTTCACCTACCTCGGCAGCGCGGACGTCGTCCGGCACCGCCTCGTCAGCGAGATCGTCGACGCCTACGGCCGGTGGGACGCCGAGCGCCGGTCCGCCGACGGGGGAGAAGGACGTGCCCGTGAAGGACGTGGCCCTGAAGGACGTGGCCCTGAAAGACGCCGCCCGGACGCCGGCCCTCGCGACCGTGACCGGGCCCGCCGCGCCGGCGGTCGGGACGCGCGATGAGCATCGAGGTCGTCAACGAGTCGGGCGAAGGGGTCGACGAGAGGGAGGTCGCCGCACTCGCACGGCACGTCCTGGACGCCTTGCACGTCCACCCGCAGGCCGAGCTGTCGGTGCTGCTCGTCGACACCGAGGCGATGTCGAAGCTGCACGAGCAGTGGATGGACGAGCCCGGCCCCACGGACGTGCTGAGCTTTCCGATGGACGAGCTGCGTCCCGGCCGGGAGGGGGAGCCGAGCGGACCGGGTCTGCTGGGTGACGTCGTCCTCTGCCCGCAGGTCGCAGCGGAGCAGGCCGCGCGCGCCGGGCACGCGCCGGCCGAGGAGCTCCTGCTGCTCACGACGCACGGCATCCTGCACCTGCTCGGCTACGACCACGCGGAGCCGGACGAGGAGAAGGAGATGTTCGGCCTGCAGCGCCAGCTCCTGCTGACGTTCCTGTCGCTGGGGGGACGAAGGTGACCGCCAGGTGACTGCTGGCCCGGTCGTGCCGATCGTCCTCATCGGCGTCGCCGCGCTCGTGCTCGCCGGCCTGATCGCCGCGGCCGAGGCAGCCCTCGGCCGGCTCACCAGGGGAGAGGTCGCCCAGCTCGTCGCCGACGGCAGGCGCGGCGCCGACGCGGTGCAATCCGTTCTCGAGGATCCGGCCCCGCTCGTCAACGTCTCGGTCTTCCTGCGGCTGCTGATGGAGTCCCTGGCCGCCGTGTCCGCCACGCTCGTCGTCGCCGGCCTGGTCAGCGGCTGGGCGCTCATCCTGGTCGTGACCGGTGCTGTGATGGGCGTGATCACCTTCTCGATCGTCGGGGTGAGCCCGCGCACCATCGGCCGGCAGCACGCCGAGACCGTGGCGTGCCTCATCGTCCCCCCGCTGCGCCGCCTGACGACGCTGCTCGGTCCGCTGGCGCAGCTGCTCGTCGCACTGGCGAACGCGGTCACCCCGGGGCGGGGGCTGCGCGACGGCCCGTTCACCTCCGAGGTGGAGCTCCGCGAGCTCGTCGACCTCGCGAGCGAGTCCCAGGTGATCGAGGCCGGCGAGCGCGAGATGGTGCACAACGTCTTCGAGCTCGGCGACACCCTCGTGCGCGAGGTGATGGTGCCCCGCACCGACATGGTGACCATCCAGCACGGCATCACGCTGCACAAGGCGATGAGCCTCTTTCTGCGCTCCGGCTTCTCCCGGATCCCCGTGGTCGGCAAGGACGTGGACGACATCCTCGGCGTGCTGTACCTCAAGGACGTCGCCCGACGCTTCCACGACAGCTACGAGGTCGCCGTCCGGGTGCCCGTCGACGACGTCATGCGGCCACCGGTGTTCGTCCCCGAGAGCAAGCCCGTGGACGCCCTGCTCCGGGAGATGCAGCGCACCTTCGCGCACGTCGCGATCGTCGTGGACGAGTACGGCGGCACCGCGGGGCTGGTGACGATCGAGGACCTGATCGAGGAGATCGTCGGTGAGATCGCCGACGAGTACGACCGGGAGGCGCCGGGTATCGAGCCCCTCGAGGAGGGCACCTTCCGGGTCAGCACGCGTACCCCGATCGACGAGGTCGCGGAGCTGTTCGGGGTGGACCTCGACGACGACGAGGTCGACTCCGTCGGTGGCCTGCTGGCGAAGGCCCTCGGCAAGGTGCCGATCCCCGGTGCGACGGCGACCGTCGGCGGCCTGGAGCTCACCGCCGAGCGGCGGGAGGGTCGCCGCAACCGCATCGCCACGATCCTGGTGCGGCGCGCCCCTGCTGACGACCAGGACGAGGACGACGACACGCACGACGCCCTGTCGGGCGGCGGTGCCGTCGGGGCCCGCGACGGCCGCGACGAGGGAGGACGCCGGTGAGCGACGGGCGGCCGATAAACGACGCGACGCCGGTGAACGAGCTGAGCCGATGAACGAGGTCGAGCACCGGTCGGGTTTCGCGTGTCTGGTCGGCCGGCCGAACGCGGGCAAGTCCACGCTGACGAACGCGCTGGTCGGCCAGAAGGTCGCGATCACCTCCAGCCGCCCGCAGACGACCAGGCACACCATCCGGGGGATCGTGCACCGCCCCGACGCGCAGCTCGTCCTGGTCGACACCCCGGGTCTGCACCGGCCGAGAACGCTTCTCGGGCAACGCCTGAACGACTTGGTCATGGAGACCCTGCACGAGGTCGACGTTGCCGGGTTCTGCATCCCCGCCGACCAGAAGGTCGGCCCCGGGGACCGGTTCATCGCCTCCAAGCTCGCCGAGCTCAACGCCGGGCGCCGCAAGACCCCCGTGGTCGCGATCGTGACCAAGGCCGACCTGGTCGACCGGGCGCGGCTGGCCGAGCACCTCGTCGAGGTGAGCGAGCTCGGCGACTGGCGTGACGTCGTCCCGGTCTCCGCCACCGACGGTTTCCAGGTGGACGTCGTCGCCGACCTGCTGGTCGCGGCGCTGCCGGAGGGTCCGCCGCTGTACCCCGAGGGCGAGCTGACCGACGAGCCCGAGGCCGTGATGGTCGCCGATCTCGTCCGAGAGGCGGCCCTGGAGGGCGTGCGCGACGAGCTGCCGCACAGCGTCGCCGTCCTCGTCGAGGAGATGGTCCCGCGGCCGGACAGGGACGACGGGCTGCTCGACGTGTACGTCAACGTCTTCGTCGAGCGGGAGTCGCAGAAGGGCATCGTGATCGGCCGTGGCGGTTCGCGGCTGCGGGAGGTCGGCTC
>JASBSH010000008.1 GCA_030149025.1 Actinomycetales bacterium
AGGATCGCCGTGGCACGACGAAGCAGCGTAGGCCGCCGCCGGGCCGTAGCGATCGGCGCTACCGCGGCCGCAAGTGCGGCACCCGACGCCGCCACGACAAAGGTCACCAGCGGCGCGCCGCCCACGGACGCCAGGCCGAGAAGGGGGGAGTCAGCCTGGGAGAACGCCAGGCGCCCCCATGGGAAGCCGCCGAACGGCACCCGGCCCCGCAGCGCCTCCTGAGCCACCCACAGGCCGCCGGCGCCGACCGGCACCAGCCAGGTCAAGCGTCCGGGCAGCAACCACAACAGACGCAGCCCGAGCGCGAGCAGCGCCATGAACAACGCCTCCAGCGCGGCCAGGGCCAGCCATGGGCCGGCGCCGACGTAGGTGCCGGTCCACTCCAGGTGCGGCGCGAAGAAGACCAAACCGTAGGCGAACCCCGCCCAGGCCGCTAGGACCGCGCCGGTGCGCCGGAGCACCAGGAGCAGAAGGCCGGTACCGACGATCGCGAGCGGCCACCAGCCGACACCGGGAAAGCCGACGTCGGTGACCAGTCCGGCGACCGCTGCCGTCCCGGTCACCAACAAGGCATGCAAGATCCCGCGCTCTCGGACCGGGTTCTGGACGTCGCTGACACGCGCCTCGAAGACGCCGGACCCGGGGGCGCCCAGTGCAGCGTCGACCTGCGAAGGCGCATGGTTCGACATCAGTCGGTTCTCCTTCGGCTCGCGGAGGTCGCCATCATGACATGCCCCCCAGATCAGGGCTGCGGCCCGGCACCCCCGAAGGTGCCGGGCCGCAGCCGAGGCTGGACGCTCCTGCTACTCAACGATGAGCGTCCCTCGCAGCATCCCCATGGAGCAGGTGAACTCGTACTCACCGGGCTTGTCCGGCATCAGCTCGATCGGCACCAGCTGCCCCTGCGGCAGATCCTTGTGCTTGCCGAACGCGTCGAACACGACCTGCTCGGAGCAGGGGCTGGTTTCCTCACGCCGGAAGGTCAACCGCACCGGCTTCCCACGTTCGACGCGGATGGTTGAGGGGTTGTACCCGCCCTTGACCAAGATCGTCGCCTCCTGGTACCCGCTGGACGTCGCCGCAGCCCTGACACCCAGGTCCTTCTTGATCCAGAAGAACCACACGATCCCGGCGATCAGCACCGCCGCGACGACGACCACCACGATCTCGTCCACTCTCATGACCTGACCTCCTTCGGCTTGAACCTCTTGAGCCTGTTGGCGTTGGTGATGACGGTCACAGAACTGAAGCTCATTGCCGCGGCCGCCAGCAGCGGGCTGAGCAGGATTCCGAAGAACGGGTAGAGCACTCCCAGCGCGATCGGCAGCCCGAGGGAGTTGTAGCCGAAGGCCCCGACCAGGTTCTGCCAGACGTTGCGCATGGTGGCCTTCGAGATCTGCACCGCGGTGACCACCCCTTGCAGGCTCCCGGAGATGAGCGTCACGTCAGCGGCCTCGATGGCCACGTCCGTGCCGGTGCCGATCGCGAAACCGACATCCGCCTGAGTCAGTGCCGGGGCGTCGTTGATGCCGTCCCCGACCATCCCGACCTTCTTGCCCTCCAGCTGGAGCTTTTGGACCTCGGCCGACTTGTCCTGTGGCAGAACCTCCGCCAACACCCGGTCGACGCCAACCTGCCGGGCGATGGCGTGGGCAGTGCGCTCGTTGTCGCCGGTGAGCATCGCTACCTCCAGGCCCATTGCCTTGAGCTCAGCGATGGCCTTCACGGAGTCCGGCTTGACGGTGTCCGCCACGGCGACCAGGCCGGCGGCCTGTCCGTCCACGGACACGTACATCGGCGTCTTGCCCTCGTCAGCCAGCCGCTGCCAGTCCCCGGTCAGGGCCTCGACCTCCACGCCGTCGGACTCGAGCAGCCGCCGGTTGCCGACCAGGACCCGCCGGCCGCCGGCCACCGCCTGGACGCCGTGGCCCGGGACCGCCTCGAAGTCGGCGACCTCCACCAGGTCCAGCCCCCGGTCCCGCGCACCGGCGACGATCGCTGCGGCCAACGGGTGCTCGGAGACCTTGTCGACCGAGGCGGCCAGTCGGAGCAGCTCCGCCTCGTTCAGGGCGGCCGGCACCACGTCCGTCAGCACGGGCTTGCCCCAGGTGATCGTGCCCGTCTTGTCCAGCACCACCGTGTCGAGCTTCGACGTGATCTGCAGGGCGTCGCCGGAGCGGATCAGGATGCCGTTCTCGGCTCCCTTGCCCACGCCGGTCGTGAGGGACATCGGAGTCGCCATCCCCAACGCGCACGGGCAGGCGATGATCAGCACAGTGACAGCGACGATAATGGCGTAGGCGAACGCCGGGTCCGGGCCCAGCACGTACCAGATCGCGAAGCCGATGATCCCCAGGATCATCACCGCCGGGGTGAAGTACGCCGAAACCGCGTCCACCAGGCGCTGCACCGGGACCTTCGACGCCTGCGCGTCCTGCACCAGGCGCACGATCTGTGACAGCGCCGTGTCCGCACCCACCTTGGTGGCCCGCATCGTGAAGGCCCCGGTGGTGTTCAGCGTCGCTCCGATGACCTCGTCGCCGACGCCCTTGGCCACCGGCAGCGACTCACCGGTGATCATCGACTCGTCCAGCGAGGAGGATCCGTCCACCAGCACGCCGTCGACCGGCACCTTCTCGCCCGGGCGCACCAGGATCAGGTCGTCCACGACCACCTCGTCGACGGGTACGTCGAGCTCGACGCCGTCACGCAGCACCCGCGCAGTCTTGGCCTGCAACCCGATCAGCTTGCGAATGGCCTCCGAGGACCGGCCACGGGCCTTGACTTCCATCGCCAGCCCCAGCACGACCAACGCCGTCACCACGAGGGTGACGTCGTAGTAGACCTCGGTCATTCTTTCGTCGGGGAAGATCTGCGGCCAGATCACAGCGATCGTGGAGTACAGCCACGCCACGCTCGTGCCCACAGCGATGAGCGTGTGCATGTTCGCCTGCCGCTGCCGCAGCGCCCGGTAGGCGCCGGTGAAGAACTGCGAGCCCGAGTAGGCCATCACGGTCAGGGCCAGCAGGCCCATTACCGCCCATTCCAGCCGGATGATGTCACTGCCGCGGGGGAACCAGTCACGCAGCACGGGGAACAACCATGGGTAGCTGAGGAACATCGACGGCGCCGCGATCGCGGCCGCGAACCACCACTTGCGCATGAGTGAGCGGTACTCCAGGTCGGCCTCTGCAGTGGCGTCACCAGCGGCCGGTGTGTCGCCGGTCGAGTCATGCGGCCCAGACTCGGAGACGGGCTCGTCGGCGGCCCAGTGCGCGATCTCGGTCTCGTCCGCCAACGCGGGCACGAATCTCACCGTCACCTGTGAACTGGCGCCGTCGGCCCTCGCTTCCAGCACGCCGGGCCGTCGCTGCACGTCGGCGCTGACGGCGGCTGCGGACTGGGCGCAGTGCACCCTGGGGCTGGGAACGACGACGGACCGCACCTCCGGACGCACGCCGGCCGCCTCCAGTGCCGACAGCAGGTTCGGAGCCGATACGTTGTTCCGGTCCACCAGCAGCTCCAGGCTGTCGCGGACGAGCTCGGCGCTGTTCACGCCCGAACTCGACCGCAGCGTCTCGAGCAGTCCTTCCGTCCCTGCGGCGGGTGGTCGGGCCAACCGCAACACCAGCCGGCGCATCCCTGCGCCGGTAGTTACATCGACATCGCTTGTCATGGCGATATCTCCCCTTCCTCCTCGGTCGTGGACTGCTCCACGCTCGCTACTGCGCCCCGGCGAGGTCCGCCCCGGGTGCGTCAGGCCTATCGTTCCTACTGATACCCCCTAGGCGTATAGGTCGAAAGTCCCGACTCTTCGGTGGGCGATTCGCCGGCGCCGCTGAAGGCGCAGTAGGACGACGACGGCGTGGACGACGGTCACCACCGAGGGTGCCCGGGTGACGGCGCCAGGCAGCAGAGTCCCGTTGTTCCTGCGCCGGGGCTGCAGCGAGCTTGCCGGGAGCTGGCCGCGAACTAGCCGGTGGTCCGGCCTGCGGCAGGAAGCAGCGTCCGCCCGGACTGCTGCCAGGCCGCCATTCCGCCACGGAGCTCAACCACGTCCTGGTAGCCGAGGGCGGTGAGCGTGTCCACGGCCACGGCGCTCATCCTGCCGGTCAGGCAGTACACGGCCAGAGGCGTCGCCCGGCTGGCAGGCAGCTCGGAGGCTCGCTCCTTCAGCCGGTCGTACGGGATGGCCATATCGGTGCCGGGTATCGAACCCGCGTCGGGTGTGTGCACGTTGAGAACGACGCGCTTGCCGCCGTCCACCTCCGAGGCGAACTCGTCCGGGTCCAGGAGGCGAGGCGCCGCGGTCGCGGTGGAGCCGGCGGTCGGTGCGTCATCGCTGCCGGCGCAACCGGAGGACACCCCCGCTCCCGCAGCGAGGACGTAGAGCATGTCGCGACGGCGCACGGACGTGAGCCTAGCCAGAGTCGTCACCGGGCCTTCTCGAAGCCCGTTCGGAACCCGATGTGGAAGTGGTCGTCGTGCACGGCGTTGTCGAACAGCCGGCGCACCGGCCCGTCCAGGTCCCAGCCGTTCGGTACCCCGATCTCGTCCGCCGGACCGTTCAGGAGAACCTGCTCCAGCAGCTGGTAGGCCACGCTGTCGCGGCGTCCCCGTTGCTGCACCATCGGGGTGCCGTCGAGCGCCCAGACGTCCACCGCCCGGCCGAGGGTGTGGTTGCTCACACGGTCACCGAAACCGTCCACCACCTTGTATGGATGCCCGCTGCTGATGACCGTCACCGCGTACGGACTGCGCTCGGCCAAGGTCGACATGGTGGTGAGCACCCGGCCGTCGATCCGATCGGCATAGATGTCCCAACGACCGCTGTCCGGCAGGTCGATCCTCGGATCGTCGAGCACGCGTCGGGCAGTGGCCGGAAGCTGCTTCGGTCGACGGACCGGTTCACCACCGACCGATCCGAGCTCCTCGATACCCCAACGGCCGTTCGTGACCCGCAGGCGTACCTCCACCGTGCGAGTCATGGCGCGTTCCTCGCCGTCGTCGGTGAGCAACCGGTGACGCAGCACCGCCATCACCACTGCGTAGGTCGCCCCGCCGCTCAGCGGGATCAAGCCACCGAGCTGGGGATAGATCACCTGGCCGGTGGCCTGCGCATCTGCGACGAGCAGTGGCGCCGCGCGTTTGCGGACCAGTGCTCGGTCCACCGTGGGCGCGGGCGCCGGCTGCAGCGCACGCTCGACGACCGCGGCGGCGTCAGTGCCACTGTCATAGGTCGTCAGCGACTCCAGGAACTGTGCCGCGACGGTCTTGGCCTTGGGGAACACCTCTCCGGCGACCGGCTTGTACTTGGGAACGGCGGGGAGCCTCTGCACCGGCGGGGCGCTCGATGAGGGGGATGCCGGGAAGGGCACTTGTGCGGCGCCACACGCTGTCAGCCCCGTGGCGGCGGCACCACCGATGAGGCCGAGCAGCGTCCTGCGGGTGAGCGAGTCGACGACGGGGCCGTGGTTGTGTCCTGAGGTCACCCCTCGTCTCCCTTCCCGGGCCGCTGTACTCCCTGATTCTGCCGTAGGTCCGCTGCGATTCTCGGAGGCGACCCTGTCCCGCGCGTCGACACCAGTACGCGGATCCTCCGTGGGAGCTGTCTATCGACAGGTAGCCCGCAGCAGAGGTCACGTAGGCGGCTCACGTGTCCAGGAAGGGTCGGTCCCCGCCGCACAGGCGCAGACGTAGGCACTCTGTTCGCAGTCGCGTGAGATCCCGGTGAGGGGTGCTTGCAAGGCGTCCCGCAGCAGCACAGCGGCGAACGTACTCGCCGTCGCCTGCATGGTCGCCTTCGTCGTCCGGTCGCCGAGGGTCTCGGCGACGGTGTCCTGGACGAGGCTCTCCAGCCGTTCCATGAACTCGACGTACGGCCGTTCGGTCAGCGGCTGGCAGGACCGTTCGTGGAGGACGATCTGGAGCACCTGCTCAGAGAGCTGCAGGCGGTGGTGGATCTGCTCGGCCAGCATGAGGAGCGCAGCCTGCAGATCCCCGTGGGTCTGCGGAACGTCGACGTCGGCGAGGGCATCTCGTAGGCCTCGCTCGTCCAGAAGAGCCGCCAGGATGGCCTGCTTGGTGGGGAAGTAGTGGAAGATCAGCGTCCGGGTGACGCCGGCCGCCTCCGCGATGCGCATGGTGGAGGTGGCGCTGTACCCGAACTCGGCGAAGAGCCGCTGAGCGGAATCGAGGATCAGAGTGCGGCTGTCCCGTGCGCCCTTGCCGCCGAACGGACTGGTGAGGGGGGCGCTCCTACCGGGATCCCTCCCGGTCGGGGCACCCCCCTGTCCGCGGTCCCTTGCACTCATGCCATCCTCATGCGGCCTGGTGCTGGTGCCGGTACACCGCGCGGCTCACCGGCACGGCTGTCAGCGCGGAGACCACGACCACCACACCCACGATCCACGAGCCCCAAGCGGCTGCAGAGGCCCCGGCGTAGGAGAACAGCCACGGAGCGATGAACGCGACCACTCCACCGGCAGCGGTGATCCACTCGTCGACGTAGGCGCCCGGAGCCGCCAGCGCGACGAGGGCCAGCACGGCGATCGCGGCACCGATGACTACCAGTGCCCAGGTCGCACCGGTGCCGACCTGTACCCACAGTGGGGACAAACCTAGGTAGCCACCCGCTACCAGGTTCAACCAGTCCTGGCCTCGCGTCCACGGCCTGGTTTGCGTCGTTGCCATGATTCCCATCTCCTCTCGAGACTCACTGACCGGTCAGTCAGTTGTGCCATCGTCGCCGCTGTCAAGCGGTGCCGCTAGGGACAAAGGTCCTGTGTCGGGAGGCGGGTCGGCGGCGCCAGCCGCGGCTTCAAGCCGGGCCTCGGCCGGACCGCCGCACCCTGGCGGCGAGCGCACCGGCCAGTGCGCCGGCGAGCAGGCCGGCCGCCGTCCCGCCCAGTACAGACCGACCGCTGCCGGCCAGCGGCGGCGACGGCGTGTCACCGGTTCCCTCCAGGCGGTGCGCGAGCACGTCCGGCAGGTGTGCCAGGGCCTGTGGCAGGTCTGTGGTCAGTGCCAGATAGTCCATCCAACCGGCGCTCCACAGCTCCTTCAGCTGGGCCCGATCAGGCAGCAGGGCACGCTTCAGCTCGGGCAGCAGCGGACCTGCCAGATCGGCGAAGCCGATCGCAGGGTCGACGACCGACGCGGCCGCCTCCAGATGCACCAGAGTCCGCGCGAGCAACATCAGCTCACGCGGAAACACGATTCCGAACCGGGCTCCCAGCGCAAGCTCCCCCAACAGCAACCGGGCGACGGACCCGCCGTCCCCCGTCCTGCCGTACCAGCTCTCCACCAGCTCCGCGAGGGCCACGGTGAACCGGCGGACGTCGGCTCCCGGCGCACGGTGGGACAGGTGCAGCAGCTGGTCGCCCACCGCTTCGTAGTCGCCGCTGACCAGGGCGTACAGCACCATGGCCATCCGGCGGCGCTGGCGCCGGTCGAGGCGTCCGTACAGACCGAAGTCGAGGAAGCAGACCCGGTCGCCGTCGAGGAGCAGCAGGTTGCCGGGGTGCGGATCTGCGTGGAACAGACCTACCTGGAAGATCTGCCGGAGCACCTCCCGGGCGCCGACGTGGAGCAGCCGGTCCGCGTCCAGGCCGGCCGCGGCCAAGTCGGCACGCCGTGCCAGGCGATGACCGTGGACGAAGTCCGTCGTGAGGACCTTGGAGGTGGTCAGATCCCAGTGGACCGTCGGGATCACGACCCGGTCCTCCGCGACCAGGTCGCGTGCCACCGCAGTGCTGGTACGGCCCTCGATGCGAAAGTCCAGCTCACGCCGGGTGTACTCGGCCAACTCATCCACGGCCTCTGTGGGCCGGAACGCCAGCCCGGTCCCGTGTCGTCGTTCGAATCGGTTCGCGAGCCAACCGAGCAGGGCCAGATCAGCATCGATCTGCGCCTGGACGCCGGGGCGCTGAATCTTGACCGCCACCTCCGTTCCGTCGTGCAGCCGTGCCTGGTGGACCTGCGAGAGGGAGCCCGCCGCGACCGGCATGTCGTCGAACTCCACGAACACGTCGGCGAACGGCCGTCGCACCTCTGCGGCCAGGATCTGCCGGGCCTGGTCGGCCGGGAAGGGCGGGACGTCGTCCTGCAGTGAGCGCAACGCATCCGCGTAGGCAGCCGGCAGGTAGTCGGTCCGTGTCGCGAGCAGCTGCCCCACCTTGACGAAGGTGGGACCGAGGCGTGCCATAACCAGGACCAGCCGTTCCGGTAGCGGGGAGTCCATGGCGATGTGGTGAGGGCAGCTTCGTACGCCTGTCGAGCAGACAACACGGCACCGGATCGAGACACATGCGCCCAGTCCCAAGGCGTCCACGAGCCACCCGAAGCCGGAAGACCACAACAGCGTCACCACCTGCGTCAGGCGTCGGAACTGCAGCACCGGCGTCAAGGCGCCCCGCATGGTCCCGCGCATGCTGGGCATCCTGCCACGGCGTCCGGCCTTCCCTCGCCCGCGCGCGGGGTGTTGCTTCGGCGGGTTTGGAACGACGACTGCGACCCTGCGCCGGCTTCGTCCCGGGTGCGTTCGCCGTCGCGGCCGGGGTGACGAAGTCGTAGCCCGGCCGCCTCTACGACACCAACTGCCCGGCGGCCAGCGCGAAGGCGGGGGCGCTGCCGATCCCGAGGGCGACCGAGGCGACACCGGCGCTGTAGGCGCCCACCCGGCTCCACGTACCGGCGGGTTCGAGCACCCAAGCTCGCTCCGGGGCGGCCTGCCGCAGGAACATCGGTACCAGCCAGCGCAGGTAGTAGAAGACGCTGGCGACACTGTTCAGGACGGCCAGCACCGCCAGCCAGGTGAAGCCTCCGTCGATGGCGGCGACGAAGACCGTGAGCTTCCCGAAGAAGACGCTGGTCGGCGGCGTTCCGATGAGTCCGAGCAGGCACACGACCAGGGTGAAGGCCAGGCCTGGGTGGCGCCCGGAGGTGCCGGCGTAGTCGCTGAGAGTTTTCGCCTTGGGAAGCTCGGCGGCGACGGCGAAGGCACCCAGGTTCGTGACGGCGTAGGCACCGACGTAGAAAAGCAGGCTGCCCAGGGCGAATTCGCTGCGGGCGGCGACTGCGACCGCCATCAACATGTAGCCCACCTGGCTGACCGCCGAGTACGCGAGCAGCCGGAGTGGACTGTCTTGGAAGAAGGCGGCGAGGTTCCCGAGGGTCATGCTGACGGCGGCGATGACAGCCACGAGCAGCGGCCAGTCGACCGGCGCAGGGGCCAGCGCCTCAGAGAGCACGCGAAAGAGCGCGACGAGGGCGCCGACCTTCGGGATCGTCGTGATGAAGGCGGCCATGGGGATCGGCGCGCCCTCTGTGACGTCCGGGATCCAGAAGTGGGCGGGCACAGCGGCGGCCTTGAACAGGAACCCGGCGAACAACGCGACGATCCCGACGGCCGCGGCCGCGACCGGCGCCCCTCCGATGCCGTCGACCAGCTGCCCGTAGGCGGTCGCGCCGCCCACTCCGAACAGCACCGTGACGCCCAGCAGCATGGTGACCCCGAGGAGAGCCCCCAGCAGGTAGAACTTCAGCGCCGCCTCCGTGCCTAGTGAGTCCTTGGCGAAGCCGGTGAGCGCATAGAGCGGGACGCTGGCGATCAAGTAGGCCAGCGCTACCAGCAGCAGGTCGCTCGCCCCGGCCAGCAGGGTGGTGCCCAGGGCGGCGAACAGCATCAGCACGTACGCCTCGGTCTCCCGCGCCGAGTTCCGTACGGTGTCGATCGACAGGCAGGTCGCCAGCAACGTGGCGGCCGACACCACGAACCGGGTCACGTTCGTGCCGGTGTCGAGGGCGTAGGTGCCGTTGAAGAGCACTCGAGCCGGCTCGCTGAAGGCGACCCCGGTCAGGGCCAGGACGGCGAGCAGCGTGGCTGCGGCGATCACCCGGACCACCCACTGCCGGCGGCGGGGCAGGAACATACCGCTGACCAGGGCGACCAACGCGCCGAGGGCGAGGACGACCTCCGGCAGCATGGCGACGACGTTGCCGATCATCGGGCTACCAGGTCCACCAACGCGCGGGAGGCCGGCTCGATGACGTCGAGCAGGAACCGGGGGAACACGCCGATGACAATCGACAGCGCCAGGAGCGGGGCGATCGCGCTCATCTCGGTGGCGTTGACGTCCTTGATCCGCGGCACGGGCATCCGCAGTTCGCCCATGAAGATGCGTTGCAGGGCCCACAGGAACAGCGCAGCGCTAATCAGGATTCCGAAGAAGGCGAGCACCGTCGGTACCGGCGCCGCCGACAGGCTTCCGGTGAACACCTGGAACTCGGCGATGAAACCGGAAAGACCCGGCAGCCCCAGGCCACCGAAGGCGGCGACCGCGGTGAGCCCAGCGAAGCGCGGCGTCGGACCGGCCAGCCCCCCGTACTCGCGCATGTCGTACGTCCCGCCCCGGTCGAGCATCACCCCGGCGAGCAGGAACATCGCAGCGGTGAGCAGCCCGTGGCTGACCATCTGGACGACCGCTCCGGTCACCGCCAGCGACCGGGCCTGCTCGTCGGTGCCGGCGATGATCCCGGCAGCACCGACCCCGAGGATGATGTAACCCATGTGGTTGATCGACGTGTAGGCGACCATCCGTTTGAAGTTGGTCTGGGCGAGTGCGACCAGGGCGCCGTACAGCACGCTGATCACCCCGATCACCACGATTACCCAGGCGTAGCTGCGCCACGCCTCCGGCAACATCGGCATCGCGATCCGCACGAACCCGTAGGTGCCCATCTTCAGCAGGACGCCGGCCAGGATCGCCGAGCCCGCTGCAGGTGCCTCCGTGTGCGCCGGGGGTAGCCAGGTGTGGAACGGGATCGTCGGCGTCTTGATCGCCAGCCCGATGCCCACCGCGAGCAGTGCCAGCCCGCCGAGGACCGGGGAGTCGTCCAGGGGCCGGGCGCGGGCCAGCTCGATCATGTCGAAGGTGTTCGGATCGGCGGCCAGGTACAAACCGATGAAGCCCAGCAGCAGCACCATCGAGCCGACGAACGTGTACAGGAAGAACTTCAGCGCCGCCTTCTGCGGCTCACCGTGACCCCACCCGGCGATGATGAAGTACATCCCCACGATGGACAGGTCAAAGAGACGAAGAACAGGATGAGGTCCAGTGCGGAGAACAGGCCGAGCGAGGCGGTCTCGAGGAACAGGAACAGGAAGACGAACGTCCGCACCCGGTGGGTCTGGCGCAGGGAGTACAGCGCGCAGGCGAAGAACAGCAGCGCGGTGAGCGCGATCAGCGGCAGCGAGAAACCGTCCGCACCGACCCGGTATCCGGCGTTCACGGTCGGGATCCACCGGTAGTTCTGCTCGTAGGCGAAGCCGTCGGTGACGCCCGGCCCAGGCGCGTAGGCGATCCACATGCCGACCACCAGCGCCAGGTCGACACCGGTCACGACCACGAAGGTCCAGCGGGCCACCCCATCGGACACACGGGGCAGCGCCATCAGAACGACGGACGCGACCACGGGCAGGAAGACGACGACGCTGAGCACGCTCACCTCACCACGAGAAGAAGTAGGGCCAGGACGGCCAGGCCGACCACGGCCTGGGCGTAGTACTGGTGGAGCAGTCCTGTCTGGGGGAGGCGGGCGGCCCGCCCCAGCCGCAGCGTCGCCCGCCCGATGGCACGAACGACCCCGTCGACCGAGGCGTCGTCGAGCCGGGCGCTGGCGGTGGCAAGCAGCCGCGTCCCCGCGGCGGTGTCGGCGACCATGAACCGGTCCACCACCCGGTCGTCGAACCGGGCGAGCGCACGGGCCAGAACCATCGTGGGGACCACGATCGTTCGGTTAACGAGCGCCTCCAGATCCATCCAACGGGCCAGCCATCCCGCGAGAGCCGCCGGTATCGGGGCAGGTCGCCCCACCCAGCGCGCCACAAGCGCGCCGGTGAGCACAGCGAGGCCGCCGGAGAGGGCCAGTTCCGCCCAACCGGAGCGAGGCTCCCCAGTGGTGCCCAGCAGTCGCTCGTAGGCCTCGGCCACCGGCGGGAGGCCCTGTGCCCCCAGCACAGTGGCCCCGACGGCAAGGAACACCAGGGCCGGCTTGCTGACGGCGGGGATGTGCCGCGTCCCCCGCTGCTCGGTGTCGTAGCCCGCCTCGGCGTCACTGCGCAGGGGCCGGGTGACATAGGCCAGCGCCTTGACCGAATAGGCCGCGGACAGGACCCCGCCCGCCAGGCCCACCAGGTAGAGCGGCAGGGAGCGCTCCAGCGCGGCGGTGAGGATCTCGTCCTTGGTGACCCACAGCGCGAACGGGGGTATCCCGGCCAGGGACAGGGCACCGGCTGCGAACGTGGCGCCGACCAGCGGGAACCGGCGGGCCACTCCACGGAGGCCGAGGAGGTCCTTGGTGCCGAACGCCTCCAGCCAGACGCCGGCGACGAGGAACAGCAAGCTCTTGGTGGCGGCGTGGGCAACCAGGTGCATGGTGCCGGCGGTGATGCCGCCGGCGCCTGCGGCCAGGATGATGAAGCCCATCTGCGCGACGGTGGACGCGGCGAGGAGCTGCTTGAGGTCGCGTTGGGCCACGGCCACGGCGCCGACGAACAGCGCGGTCAGTGCGCCGACCCAGGCCACTGTGGGGGCCCCCCAGCCGCTGGCCTCCAACAGCGGGGAGAGCCGCAGCATCAGGTAGGAGCCGGCCGCCACCATGGTGGCCGAGTGGAGCAGGGCGGAGACGGGGCTCGGGCCGGCCATCGCCCCGGAGAGCCAGTACGAGAACGGCAGCTGGGCCGACTTGCCGAGCGCAGCCAGCGCGACCCCCGCCGTGATCGCCGACCGCCAGCCGCTGCTGGCGTCCGGCAACTGGTCAAAGCTCAGGCTGCCCGCCCCGGCCAGCGCCGCCCCGGCCGCGAGGTACAGCCCGAGGTCGGCGCCGCGGGTGGTGACGAAGGCGCTGAAAGCGGCCCGCATGCGGAACGGCTCGCGCCACCAGTACCCGATGAGCGCGTAGGACGTCGCGCCCATGATCTCCCAGCTGACCAGAAGGATGCCGAGGTTGGTCGCGGTCACTGTGAGCAGCATCGCGCCGGCGAACAGGAGCATCAGCCCGTGGAACCGCGCGCGCGCCTCGTGCGGCCCGAACTCGCCCAGGCTGACCAGCAGGACGGCCAGCGTCACGATGGTGACCGTGAGCACCAGCACGGTGGACAGCCCGTCGACGGCGAGCTCGGCCGGAATGCCGAGCAAGAAGGGGGCACTGACGCGGGGACGGCCGACCGCCACCGTCGCCGCCAACGCGACCGCAACCGCCGAGACCAGGATCGCCAGGGGGCCGGCCACCCGGTCGGCGCGGCGACCCCAGACGAGCAGCAGACCTCCGACTGTCGCCGGCAGCAACGGCAGCAGCCACAGGGCGGCGGTCATCCGCGCAGGTCCGATGCCTGGTCGGTCATGTCCACGTCACGGGCTCGGAAGATCGCCGTCGTGACAGCGAAGCCGAGCGCCATCTCAATGCCCATCGCGACGAGGATCACGACGATAAGCATCTGACCGTCCGCGGTGGTCGGGGCCGCGTAGTACCAGAACGCAGCGGCGGCCACCAGCAGCCCGTTCAGCATCAGCTCCAGACCCATCATGACCATCACGATCGACTGCTGGGACAGGGCGCCGTACACGCCGACCGAGAACAGCGCGGCCCCCAGCAGCAGGAATATCTCCAGGCTCACCGGCCCAGCCCCCCCGGTATCGGGTCCAGCGCCCGCGATCGGTCGAGGTCGTCGCCGTAGCGGTCGTAGCGGCCCCGCGCCGTCCCGAGGACCACGGTCGCGATCATGGTGACGAGCAGCAGGAGGCCCACG
Source organism: Actinomycetales bacterium (assembly GCA_030149025.1). Lineage (GTDB taxonomy): Bacteria > Actinomycetota > Actinomycetes > Actinomycetales > BWSM-131 > BWSM-131. The sequence continues at coordinate 13,811 of JASBSH010000008.1, forward strand.
AAGATCATGACCAGCATCTTGCCCTCCATCATGGCAAGGCCCAGAGCCTCGGTGGGGTCTGCCAGGCGGGGCTGCGATGACTGCGGCCATGGCACGAGCAGGATGCCGGTGGCGAGCACGACGAAAGTGCCGACCGCGATCACCGCCGAGGCCTTCTGGTTGTGCAGCATCGACATCGGCATCAGGCCGGCCGGGTTCATCA
>JASBSH010000013.1 GCA_030149025.1 Actinomycetales bacterium
ATAGTTGAGTGATGCAGACTCAAGTTTCGTCAGTCTCAGTTTGACAGGCATGGGGCCGAGGCGAGACGTTGAGTGCGGTCCACTCAACAGCAGGCCAGCGACAGATCAACGAAGACCCCGACAGGGGCATGGAGGAACAACATGGCACGTGCGGTCGGTATCGACCTGGGCACCACGAACTCGGTGGTCGCCGTCCTCGAGGGCGGGGAACCCACCGTCATCGCGAACGCGGAGGGTGGCCGGACCACCCCGTCGGTCGTCGCGTTCGCCAAGTCGGGCGAGCCGCTGGTCGGCGAGATCGCGAAGCGGCAGGCAGTGACCAACGTCGACCGGACCATCCGCTCGGTCAAGCGCCACATGGGCACCGACTGGTCGGTGGAGATCGACGGCAAGAACTACACGGCGCAGGAGATCTCCGCGCGCGTGCTGCAGAAGCTCAAGAGGGACACCGAGGAGTACCTGGGCGAGCAGGTCACCGACGCTGTGATCACCGTCCCCGCCTACTTCAACGACGCACAGCGCCAGGCCACCAAGGAGGCCGGTGAGATCGCGGGCCTCAACGTGCTGCGGATCATCAACGAGCCGACGGCCGCGGCGCTCGCCTACGGGTTGGACAAGGGCAAGGAGGACGAGCTCATCCTCGTCTTCGACCTCGGTGGCGGCACCTTCGACGTGTCCCTGCTCGAGGTCGGCAAGGATCCGGATGACAACTTCTCCACGATCCAGGTGCGCGCCACGAGCGGCGACAACCACCTCGGCGGTGACGACTGGGACGAGCGCATCGTCCAGCACCTCATCACCACGGTGAAGAACTCGACGGGCGTCGACCTGGCCAAGGACAAGATCGCGATGCAGCGGCTCCGTGAGGCGGCCGAGCAGGCCAAGAAGGAGCTGTCGTCCGCGACCAGCACCAACCTCAGCCTGCAGTACCTCTCGATGAGCGAGAACGGCCCGGTCCACCTGGACGAGAAGCTCACGCGGGCACAGTTCGAGCAGATGACCAAGGACCTGCTCGAGCGCACCAAGGAGCCGTTCCGCAACGTCATCAAGGACGCCGACATCTCCGTCAGCGACATCGACCACGTCGTGCTCGTGGGTGGCTCGACCCGCATGCCCGCCGTGGCCGACGTCGTCCGTGAGCTGACCGGCGGCAAGGAGCCGAACAAGGGCGTCAACCCCGACGAGGTCGTCGCCGTCGGCGCCGCGCTGCAGGCCGGCGTCCTGAAGGGTGAGCGCAAGGACGTCCTGCTGATCGACGTCACGCCGCTGTCGCTCGGCATCGAGACGAAGGGCGGCATCATGACCCGCCTGATCGAGCGCAACACCGCGATCCCGACGAAGCGCTCGGAGGTCTTCACCACCGCGGACGACAACCAGCCCTCGGTGATGATCCAGGTGTTCCAGGGTGAGCGCGAACTCGCCCGTGACAACAAGCCGCTCGGCAACTTCGAGCTGACCGGTATCGCCCCGGCACCCCGCGGTATCCCGCAGATCGAGGTCACGTTCGACATCGACGCTAACGGCATCGTCCACGTGTCCGCCAAGGACCGCGGCACCGGCAAGGAGCAGTCGATGACGATCTCCGGCGGCAGCGCGCTGCCGAAGGAGGAGATCGAGCGGATGGTCCGCGACGCCGAGGCGCACGCCGCTGAGGACGCCAAGCGCCGCGAGGAGGCCGAGACCCGCAACTCCGCCGAGCAGCTGCTCTACTCGACGGAGAAGTTCGTCGCCGACAACGACGACAAGCTGCCGGAGGAGAACAAGACGGAGGTCAAGTCCGCCATCGAGGAGCTGAAGAGCGCCCTCGCCGGCGACGACATCGAGGCCGTCAAGGCCAAGCAGGAGAAGTTGTCCACCGTCAGCCAGAAGATGGGGTCGGCAATGTACGCCGCGTCCCAGGCCGCGGCCGGTGAGGCCGGCGGCACGAGCGGGGACGGCGCGGGCGCGGGTTCGGCGTCCGGCGGCGGCTCGACCGGCAGCACCGGCAGCACCGAGGACGTCGTGGACGCCGAAATCGTGGACGAGGAAGAGAACAAGTGACCGAACACTTCCCGAACGTCGAAGGGGAGCCGGAGGCCGCGCAGCGGCCTTCGGCCCCCACGCGCGGCGAAGAGGCCGCTGAGCGACAGGAGGGGCCCGTTGTCCGGGACCGCCGGCGCATCGATCCGGAGACCGGGCAGGTGCGCACGGACCAGCAGGCAGCGCAGCAGCCGGAGCAGGCAGGGCAGCAGCACGGTCGCCACCCCTCCCCGCAGCACGAGACGCAGGTCACGGTGGACGGGGCGAGCAGCGAGGCCGACGACTCCGCGCTCGGTGGTGCAGCCGCCCGGCTCGCGGCCGAGCGGCTGGCCGACCTGCAGCGCCTGCAGGCGGAGTACGTGAACTACCGCAAGCGCGTCGACCGCGACCGGGACGTCGCCCGTGAGAGCGCGATCGCCGGCTTCGTCGAGTCTCTGCTGCCCGTCATGGACGACATCTACTTCGCCCGCCAGCACGGTGACCTGAACGAGGGCCCGCCCGCCGCCATCGCGGACAAGTTCGAGGGCGTGCTGAGCAAGTACGGGGTCGAGCGGTACGGCGAGGTCGGGGACGAGTTCGACCCGACGGTGCACGACGCGCTCATGCACTCGCACTCCACGGACGTGACGACCACGACGGTCACCACGGTGATGCAGCCCGGGTACAAGATCGGGGAGAAGGTCCTTCGTGCCGCACGGGTGGGCGTCAGCGACCCCGGGTAATCAGCGCGAGGCCGACATGGCACGGGGCACAGGTACGACAGGCACGACCACGAGGAAGTCCGGAAGGAGGCGCCGGTGACCGGCCAGGACTGGTTCGACAAGGACTTCTACGCGGTGCTCGGCGTCTCCAAGGACGCGTCCGCCGCCGACATCAAGAAGGCCTACCGCAAGCTCGCCCGCAAGCTCCACCCGGACGCCAACCATGGCGACGAGAAGGCCGAGGCCCGCTTCAAGGAGCTGGGGGAGGCGTACGCCGTCCTCTCCGACCCCGAGCAGCGGCAGCAGTACGACGCGATCCGCGCGATGGCCGGGGGAGCCCGGTTCACGGGTGCCGGCGCCGGCCCGGGCGGGGGCGCCGGGTTCGAGGACCTCTTCGGTGGTCTCTTCGGAGCCGGGGCACCGGGCGGCCAACGCGTGCGGTTCAGCACCGGTGGCCCGGGAGCCGGTCAGGGTGTTCCGCCGAACCTGGAGGACCTGCTCGGTGGCATCTTCGCGCCAGGCGGCGGCGCCGGGGCGGGCGGCTACGACCGGTTCGGCGCACCTCGCGGGCCGATGCGTGGAGCGGACGTCCAGGCCTCCACGACCCTCGGCTTCCGCGAGGCGGTCGAGGGGGCGACGGTGACGCTGCGCTCCTCCGACGGCCAGCAGGTCACCGCGCGGATCCCGCCCGGCGTCAAGGACGGTCAGAGGATCCGCCTGCGCGGCAAGGGCCAGCCAGGGGAGCCGGGCGCGCCGAACGGTGACCTGGTCATCACCGTCACCGTGGCCCCGCATCCGCTGTTCACCCGCTCAGGTGACGACCTGCGGATCACGGTTCCGGTCAGCTTCCCGGAGGCCGCTCTCGGTGCGGAGATCCAGGTGCCGACCCTGGACGGCGGCACCGTGCGTCTGCGTGTCCCGGCCGGCACCCCGTCGGGCCGCACGCTCCGGGTGAAGGGCCGGGGCGTGAAGACCGCCAAGGGGCAGGGTGACCTGCTCGTCACCGTGCAGATCGTCGCCCCCAAGCGCCTCGATGACGACGCGAGGAAGGCCGTCGAGGCGTTCCGGGACGCCACGGCAGGGTGGGACCCGAGGGAGGGGCTGCTGGAGAAGGCAGGTGAACGTGCGTGACGGCGTCCGCCTCTGACTTCTCCGGCCGACGGCCGCCCACCGGCTTCGACCACGACGCACCGGTCTTCGTGATCTCGGTCGCGGCCCAGCTCGCCGGGATGCACCCGCAGACGCTGAGGCAGTACGACCGGCTCGGTCTGGTGTCGCCGACCCGGTCGTCCGGCCGCGGCCGCCGCTACTCCGCCCGGGACATCTCGCAGCTGCGCGAGGTGCAGCGCCTCTCCCAGGAGGACGGCGTCAACCTCGCCGGCATCAAGCAGATCCTCGACCTCGAGATGCAGGTGGAAGCCTTGCGCGCCAAGGTCGCCGAGCTCCGCGACGAGCTAGAGCAGACCCGTCGCGTCGCCGGGCTGCGCGGCGACGCCTCCCGGCGCGTGTTCGCCGCGGGCCCGAGAGGCGACGTGGTCGCGGTCGAGGCCGGACGCCGTCCTGCGCGGTCGTCGTTCAACCCCGGCCGTGCTCTGGTCGTCTGGCGCCCGCCGCGTCGCCAGCCGCCGCTGCTCTGACCCCACCCTCAGCGGTGATCATGGGATCGCGCCACCTTCACCACCGTGCCGCCCGCCCCACCCCGGCGTGATCATGGGATCGCGCCACCTTCTCCTCGTCGTGATCATGAAATCCCGGTTCAGCCAAATCCCGTAGGTTTGCGTCATGAGCCCGAAGCGCGGTGCGCAGACCCCGGATGAGCTGTTCGACATCGACTCGCTGCTGAGTGAGGACGAGAAGTCGATCCGGGCGACGGTCCGGCAGGTCGTCGACGAGCACGTCCGGCCGCACGTGGCGCAGTGGTACGAGACCGGTGAGCTGCCGGCGCGCGAGCTCGCCCGCACCTTCGGCTCTGTCGGGCTGCTCGGCATGCACCTGGACGGCTACGGCTGCGCCGGGACATCCGCGACCGCCTACGGCCTGGCGTGCCTCGAGCTCGAGGCGGGCGACTCCGGCGTCCGGTCCCTGGTGAGCGTGCAGGGGTCGCTCGCGATGTACGCGATCCACGCCTACGGCAGCGAGGAGCAGAGGCAGCAGTGGCTGCCGCGGATGGCCACCGGTGAGGCGATCGGCTGCTTCGGCCTGACGGAACCGGACCACGGCTCCGACCCCGGCAGCATGCGTACCACTGCCAAGCGCGACGGCGACGACTGGGTGCTGCACGGGACCAAGATGTGGATCACCAACGGCTCCATCGCCGACGTCGCCGTGGTGTGGGCACGCACCGAAGGGGGCATCCGCGGGTTCGTCGTGCCGACCGACTCGAACGGCTTCTCCGCGAACGAGATCCGCTCCAAGATGTCGCTTCGCGCTTCGGTCACCGCAGAGCTGGTTCTGGACGGCGTGAGGTTGCCTTCGTCGGCCATGCTCCCGAACGCGCGTGGTCTGTCAGGGCCGCTCGGGTGCCTTTCCGAGGCCCGGTTCGGCATCGTCTTCGGTGCCCTGGGCGCAGCACGCGACTCGCTCCTCACGGCCTTGGAGTACGCGCGGACGCGTGAGCAGTTCGACCGCCCGATCGGCGGGTTCCAGCTCACCCAGGCGAAGCTCGCCGACATGACGCTCGAGTACGGCAAGGGCCTGCTGCTGGCCCTGCACCTGGGCCGGCTCAAGGACTCGAAGGGCCTGGCGCCCCAGCAGGTGAGCCTCGGCAAGCTCAACAACGTGCGTGAGGCGATCGCGATCGCGCGCGAGTGCCGGACGATTCTCGGGGCGAACGGCATCAGTTCCGAGTATCCGGTGATGCGGCACGCCAACAACCTGGAGTCGGTGCTGACCTACGAGGGCACCAGCGAGATGCACACGCTCGTGATCGGTGAGGCGCTGACCGGGCAGTCCGCGTTCCGCTGAGGTGCCGCCTCAACTCATGCGCCCCTCCCGGCCTCACGTCGGCGACCACCGCCCCCGCTCGGAGAATGCTGCTTGTCTGCATCGACACGCCGGCGTGTCGCTCCAACCAGCAGCATTCTTCCTGCTCGATCCCGAGGGGCGGGCGTCAGTGAGACGCCCGCCGTCGGGTGCGTAGGCTGCCCGTGTGGGCGAGCGGGGCGGTATGGAGCGATCGGCGAGCGATGGGGAGCTGGTCGGCGCACTGAAACGGGCCGGCGTCCAGGACGTGGACGCGTCCGCGCTGCGCCGCTCCATGTACTCCTCCGACGCGTCCCTCTACCGGGTCCCGCCGGCAGCCGTCGCCATCCCCAGGCACACCGATGAGATCGAGGCTGCACTCGCGGTCTGCCGTGAGCTCACCGTACCGGTCACCATGCGCGGAGCCGGCACCTCGATCGCCGGTAACGCGGTCGGCCCGGGGCTGGTCCTCGACGTCAGTCGCCACCTGGACCGGGTCCTCGAGGTCGACCCGGAGGCGCAGACCGCGCTCGTGCAACCGGGCGTCGTGCAGGCGAACCTGCAGAAGGCCGCCGCCAAGCACGGTCTGCGCTTCGGGCCCGACCCGTCGACCCACAACCGGGCGACACTCGGTGGCATGATCGGCAACAACGCCTGCGGCTCAAGGGCTTTGGGATACGGACGGACGAGCGACAACGTCGTCGGCCTGGATGTGCTCACCGCCGCCGGCGACCGCCTCCGGTTGGGCGACATGAGCGACCCGACCGCGAGCCATCAGGTCCTCGATGACCTGCGCGCTGCCGTTGGCTCTGGCCTCGCCACCATTCGCACGGAGTTCGGCCGCTTCGGCCGTCAGGTCTCCGGCTACTCGCTTGAGCACCTGCTGCCGGAGAACGGGTTCGACGTCACCAAGGCGCTCGTCGGCAGCGAGGGCACCTTGGCCCTCACCCTCGGGGCCCGCGTCCGCCTCGTCCGCGACGCGCCGGTCCGGCTCCTCGTCGTCCTCGGCTACCCGTCCATGGCCGAGGCGGCGGACGCCGTCCCCGCAGTCCTGCCGCACCGGCCCGTGGCCTGTGAGGGCCTGGACGCCCGCATCGTCGACGTCGTCCGGACCCGCCGCGGGCCGGCCGCGGTGCCGGAGCTGCCGCGCGGTGGTGGCTGGCTGTTCGTGGAACTGGTGGGGGACGACTCCGCTCAGGTCGAATCCGTTGCGAAGCACGTGATCCACGACTCCGGCGCACTGGACTCCGCGCTCGTGCACAACGCGGCGCATGCGGCGGCCTTGTGGAAGATCCGTGAGGACGGTGCCGGGCTGTCCGCCCGTACCACGGCCGGTGACCCGGCGCACGCCGGTTGGGAGGACGCAGCAGTGCCCCCCGAACGCCTCGGCGCCTACCTGCGCGAGTTCGACGAGCTCATGGCCGGCTACGGCTTCACCGGCCTGCCCTACGGCCACTTCGGCGACGGCTGCGTCCACATCCGCATCGACTTCCCGCTCACAGAACCGAACGGCACCAACCGTTTCCGTGACTTCATGTTCGACGCCGGCCGCCTCGCCGCTCGTCACGGGGGCTCGATGTCCGGTGAGCACGGCGACGGGCGCACCCGCAGCGAGCTGCTCCCGCTCATGTACTCGCCGGAGGCCATCGCCCTGTTCGGCAAGGTCAAGGCGGTGTTCGACCCGGACAACCTGCTCAACCCCGGAGTCCTTGTCGAGCCGGCGCCGCTCGACGCCGACATCCGCGTGGCGCAGTCAAAACCGCTGACCCGCAAGCAGCTTCCGTCTTTGGCGTTCAACTACCGACACGACCGTGGCGACCTGTCCATGGCCGTGCACCGGTGCACGGGGGTAGGCAAGTGCCGTGCCGACACCACCAACGCCGGCGGCGTCATGTGCCCCAGCTACCTCGCCACCCGCAACGAGAAGGACTCCACCCGCGGCCGTGCTCGCGTCCTCCAGGACGTCGTCGCCGGTCACCTCGGGCCCGACGGCTGGCGGTCCGAGGCGGTCCACGATGCCCTCGACCTGTGCCTCGCCTGCAAGGGCTGCTCCTCGGACTGCCCGACAGGCGTCGATATGGCGACGTACAAAGCCGAAGCGCTGCACCAGAAGTACCGCAGGCGATTTCGCCCCCGCTCCCACTACGCGCTCGGGTGGCTGCCTCGCTGGACGCGCCTCACCACCAGGTCGAAAGCGGTGACCCGGCTCGCCAACCTCGCGATGACCAGCACGGCGCTGCACCCGCTCGTCACCTGGGCCGCCGGCGTCGACAACCGCCGCAGCCTGCCGACTTTCGCGACCACGACGTTCCGGCGCTGGTTCGCAGAACGCGCCGCCGCGCCGTCCGGCCATGAGAACGCATCGAACGGTGACGTCGTCCTGTTCGTCGACACGTTCACCGACGCGTTCTCACCCGAGGTCGGCAAGGCAGCAGTCGCCGTTCTCGAGGACGCCGGCTACCGCGTCACGGTGACCGAGAAGCCGGTCTGCTGCGGGCTCACCTGGGTCTCCACCGGACAGCTGGACGGCGCCCGCCGCCAGGCCGCGGCCACGGTCACCGAGCTGGTGGGGCACGTCCGTGCCGGGGCGAAGGTCGTCGGCATCGAGCCCTCCTGCACCGCGGCGCTGCGGTCGGACGCGATCGAGCTGCTGGACGGCGACACGCTGGCTTCGGCTCGGGAGGTCGCGTCTGCGACCCGCACGCTCGCAGAGCTGCTCCTCGAAACGCCCGGCTGGACGCCGCCCGACCTGGCCGGGACGACGGGCGTGGCGCAGCCGCACTGCCATCACCACGCCGTCATGGGCTGGGGGCCGGACGCCGACCTGCTCCGACGGACGGGCGCTGACCTGGAGCGCGTCGGCGGCTGCTGCGGACTGGCGGGCAACTTCGGCGTCGAGCGAGGTCACTACGACGTCTCCGTGGCCGTCGCCGAGCACGACCTGCTGCCCGCCGTCAGGGCTGCCGAGAGCCGGGACGAGGCTGCCGTCGTCCTCGCCGACGGGTTCAGCTGCCGCACCCAGCTGGACGCGCTGGCGGGCCGGTCCGGTGAGCATCTGGCGCAACTGCTCGCCCGCCACCTCCCGCGCTGACAACCTTCCGCCCGGGTTCAGCACAGGGTGGCCCCGTGCCAATAGGTTTGGCGCAGGGCCACCCTGCAACAGCGTGGTTTTGGCGTGATCCCACCCACGACGGCACCGCACACCCGTCCACATCCCGGGCGCCGGCGCCCGAGCAGTGGACAGCGAAGGTATTCTTCGGCCCGGACATCGCCAGTGCTGCCGGTGTCATCCCGGGCTCGCACAGCGGGCCTCGCCGGTGCCGTGCAGGTGTGGCGTAGCCAGTGTGGCTCAGCCAAGCCTCCGGCCAGTCACAATCCGGAGGATGACGTCATGCCTCAGCTCGACGAGAAGCTGGACCCGATCTACCGCGAGGTGCTTCGCCGTAACCCGGCCGAGGAGGAGTTTCACCAGGCGGTGCGCGAGGTGCTCGACAGCCTCGGGCCGGTCGTGGCCAAGAACCCGCACTACACCGATGCCGCGGTCATCGAGCGGATCTGCGAACCGGAGCGCCAGATCATCTTCCGGGTCCCGTGGGTGGACGACTCCGGCGCCGTGCAGATCAACCGCGGGTTCCGGGTGGAGTTCAACTCCGCGCTCGGCCCCTACAAGGGCGGCCTGCGGTTCCACCCGAGCGTGAACCTGGGCATCATCAAGTTCCTCGGTTTCGAGCAGATCTTCAAGAACTCGCTGACAGGTATGCCGATCGGCGGCGCGAAGGGCGGTTCCGACTTCGACCCGAAGGGCAAGTCCGAGCTCGAGATCATGCGGTTCTGCCAGTCGTTCATGACCGAGCTGTACCGCCACCTCGGCGAGTACACGGACGTGCCCGCTGGTGACATCGGTGTCGGCGGCCGCGAGATCGGCTACCTGTTCGGCCAGTACAAGCGGATCACCAACCGCTACGAGTCCGGTGTGCTCACCGGCAAGGGCCTCACCTGGGGCGGCTCCCAGGTCCGACGCGAGGCCACCGGCTACGGCGCGGTGTTCTTCGTCGACGAGATGCTGCGCACGCGCCACCAGTCGCTGGAGGGCAAGCGCGTCGTCGTCTCCGGCTCGGGCAACGTCGCGATCTACGCGATCGAGAAGGTGCGGCAGCTCGGCGGCACGGTGGTCGCGTGCTCCGACTCGGACGGCTACGTCGTGGACGAGAAGGGCATCGACCTCGAGCTGCTGAAGGAGATCAAGGAGGTCCGCCGGGAGCGGGTCAGCGACTACGCCGAGGCCCGCGGGCACGACGCCCACTACGTGCAGGGTGGTCGCGTCTGGGACGTGCCGTGTGACGTGGCGCTTCCCTCCGCGACGCAGAACGAACTGAACGCGCACGACGCCAAGACCCTCGTCTCCAACGGGTGCGTCGTCGTCGCCGAGGGCGCCAACATGCCCACCACGCCGGACGCCGTCCAGGTCCTGCAGGAGGCAGGCGTGCTGTTCGCGCCGGGCAAGGCAGCGAACGCCGGCGGGGTTGCGACCAGCGCGCTGGAGATGCAGCAGAACGCTTCTCGGGACTCCTGGTCGTTCGAGCACACCGAGGAGCGGCTGTCCGAGATCATGCGCGGTATCCACGACCGCTGCGCCGAGACCGCGGAGGAGTACGGCGTACCCGGCAACTACGTGGTCGGCGCCAACATCGCGGGGTTCATCCAGGTCGCCGACGCGATGCTGGCGCTGGGAGTCATCTGATCGGCGTCGCGCCGTCCCGGTGAGGTGATGGGCGGTGGTGAGCAACTCCTTTACGGCCTCCCTCGTGCTCGCCGAGACGGCGGCTGCCACGGGGCAGCCGTGCGCACGGCCGAGGTTCACGATCGAACCGCGCGTGCCCTGCTCGTGGCAGGTGACTCGCTGCCGCGGTCGTGGTCCTCCTCGCGCTCAGCACAGCGCCCTGGATGCGACCGGAAGCCGGCGCGCGGCGGGGGCGGCAGCGGTCGCCGTCGCCCTGGCTGTGATACCTGCCGGCTTCGTGGCGCGACCCTCGTGCCCGCCGGGATCTCGATGATCCGGCAGATGCTGCAGATCGTCCGCTCGTGCCCGGTCGCTTGCTCAGCTGCTGAGTCGGTCCTTGCTGCGGTTCGACCCTTGCTGAGGTTCGACGTCCGCAGTTCCTAGCGCGTTACATGTAACATGTGGGGATGACGGTGAAGCGCCGAGTCAGTGAGTACCGGCGCCGGATGCGCGCTCGGGGCCTGCGACCCCTTCAGATCTGGGTTCCCGATGTTCGTAGTAAGCGATTCGTCCAGGAAGCTCACCGCCAGGCAGCACTTGTTGCTCGGGCTGACCGGCAGTCGGACGATCAGGACTTCGTCGAGGCGATCACCTCCTCCTGGGACGACGAGTGAGACGCGGCGAGCTGTGGACGGTGGCCGGGGGCGTCTACGCCTCCAAGCCGAGGCCGGCGCTGATCCTGCAGGACGACCTATTCGCGGGCACGGCCTCGGTGACGGTGGCGCCGCTGACGAGCGCGCTGGTGGAGGCGCCCCTGCTGCGGGTGCGGGTCCTCGCGGATGAGCTCACCGGGCTTCAGCACGAGAGCCACGTCATGATCGACAAAATCACCACCGTCCGGCGCGACAACGTCAGCACCTGCGTCGGCCGCCTCACCCCCGAGAACCTCGTCGAGGTCGAACGTGCCCTGATGGCGTTCCTTGGCCTAGCCCGATAGAGCGCAGCACGACCGACCCCGGAGCCATCCGGCTTTGCCGCGCTTCGATGGGTTCAAGTGCTGGGGAACAACGACCCGCACCGACAAGTTGAGCGACATAGACTCAACTTTGCCGATGGCTAGGCACGGAGAAGGGAAACGAATGGAGCTCAAGCTCACGACCAAGTCGCAGGAGGCGCTGTCGGCCGCCGTCCAGTCCGCGGCTGCGAAGGGCAACCCACAGGTGGAGCCCTCGCACCTGCTCCTCGCACTCACCGAGCAGCCGGGCGGTGTGGCCGTCGGCCTGCTCGAGGCCGTCGGTGTGCAGCCGGCGGCCGCCCAGCAAAGCGCCACCGCCCTGGTGGCGTCCCTGCCGAGCGCCTCGGGTGCCTCGGTCGGGGCACCTCAGCTGTCCCGAGGATCCCTCCAGGTGATGCAGACGGCGCAGGAGGAGATGCGGTCCCTCGGCGACTCGTACGTCTCCACCGAGCACC
>JASBSH010000025.1 GCA_030149025.1 Actinomycetales bacterium
CGCAGGATCTCCCGGGCCCGGTCCGACAAGGCGTATCCCGCCGCACCGTCCTCCTTGCGGGCCTCGAGGATCCCGCGGCGCTTCAGCCGGGAGATGGACGACCGGACGGCCGGCTCGTCCACCCCGAGCTCGGCCATCAGCCGGATCAGGGAACCCACGCTCAGCCAGCCACCTGCCTCACGCGCGTACAGCCCGTAGGTGGTGACGATGAACGCACGTGGCGGCTCTCCTCGTGCCGGTCGTAGGTGCTCAGTGCTCACGGTGGCCGAGCCTAGCGTCCGCGTGACCGTCGTCGGACTGACGCGACGGCCATTCCATGCTGATCTGTTGACTGTCGTCACCGACAGACCATATTTTGATCTACGTCACAAACGAGTGGAAGTGGGTCCCATGCAGCTGAGTCCGTCAGCTCACGTCGACACGTTCTGCCGCGACAACCTGCCACCCGAGGACGCCTGGCCCGAGCTGGTCTTCGAGCTGCCCGAGCTGCAGGTCCCCGACCGGCTCAACTGCGCCGTCGAGCTTCTCGACTCGGTGATCGCCCAGCACGGCGGCGACCGTCCGTGCCTGCTGTCCCCCGGCGGGGAGCGGTGGACCTACGAGGATCTGCGCCAGCGCTCCAACCAGGTCGCCAACCTGCTCGTGGAACGGTTCGGGATCGTCCCGGGGAACCGCGTCCTGCTCCGGGGTCCGAACAACCCCTGGCTCGTGGCCTGCTGGTTCGGCGTGCTGCGTGCCGGTGCGGTGGCGGTTGCCACCGTTCCGGTGCTCCGGCCCCGGGAGCTCGTCGCCATCGGGGAGATCGCCCGGCTCAACCTGGCGATCTCCGACCACCGGTTCGTCGACGACCTGGTCGCGGCCAACATCGAGGATCTGTCAGTCGTCGTCTACGGGGGCGACGGCGAGGACGACCTGACCAGGCTCGTAAACCAGATGCCTACGGAGTTCGAGCCGGTGCAGACGGCAGCGGACGACGTGGCCCTGCTCGCCTTCACCTCCGGCACAACCGGCCGTCCCAAGGGCACCCTCCACTTCCACCGGGACGTCATCGCCGTCTGCGACACGTTCTCCAAGTACCAGCTGAACCCGGAGCCGGACGACGTCTTCACCGGCACTCCCCCGCTCGCGTTCACCTTCGGTCTCGGTGGCGTCCTGCTGTTCCCTCTCCGGGTCGGTGCCTCCACCCTCCTGGTCGAGCGCGCCGCACCCGCGGATCTCGCCACGCTGATCGCCGAGCACAACGTCACCGTGTGCTTCACCGCCCCCACCGCGTACCGGGCGATGCTCGGTTCCGGTGGCGGCGAGAAGCTGACCTCCCTGCGCCGCGCGGTGTCGGCCGGCGAGCACCTGCCGGAGCAGACCTGGCGCGCCTTCTACGAGGCGACCGGGGTCAAGATCATCGACGGCATCGGCTCCACGGAGATGCTGCACATCTTCATCGGGGCCGCCGACGACGACATCCGGCCCGGCTCCACCGGCAAGGCGGTTCCCGGCTACACCGCCGCCATCCTCGACGACGACGGCCAGCCGGTGCCGGACGGCGAGCTGGGACGGCTCGCGGTCAAGGGCCCCACGGGCTGCCGCTATCTCGCGGACCCCCGCCAGTCCGTCTACGTCCAGGGCGGCTGGAACATCACGGGTGACACGTTCGTGCGGGACGCCGACGGCTACTTCTGGTACCAGGCCCGCAGCGACGACATGATCATCGCATCGGGGTACAACATCGCCGGTCCCGAGGTCGAGGAAGCGCTGCTCGCCCACCCGGACGTGAACGAGTGCGGTGTCGTGGCGATGCCCGACGAGGAGCGAGGCAACATCGTGGCCGCGTTCGTCGTGCTGAAGCCGGGGGTGACCGGGGACGACGTGAAGGTCAAGGAGCTTCAGGACTTCGTCAAGCAGCAGATCGCGCCCTACAAGTACCCGCGGTTCATCAGCTTCGTCGACCAGCTGCCGCGCACGAACACCGGCAAGCTGCAGCGGTTCCGGCTGCGGGAGATCGCCGGGGGGTCGCGGGGCAGGTAGCGCCCTGGTCGACCTCGGGACGTAGCGCCCTGGGCGACCTCGCCAGCGCGGGGACGCGCAGTCAGCGCAGCGCCGGCTCCGAGACCCAGCAGCGGGACTCGAGCAGCCCGGTGATCTCCGTGCGCGGGTTCTCCCCGGTGACGGGCATGATGATCGGCACGGCCCCGGCGTCGTGAAACTGCGCCAGTCGGGCCGGCAGCCGGTCCGGGGTGACCGAGAACGTGTCCACCATCTCCACGGGCAACCGGGCCGGCGCCTCCCGTAGCAGGCCTTCGGCGTGCAGCGCCCGCACCTCGGCCACGGTCTGCCCGAACCCGAGCTCGGTGAAGTGGCGGGCGTACGGGTCTGCCATCACGTAGGAGGTGAGGTCCCTGCGGACCCGCGTGTCGCCGTCCTCGCATGCCAGCACCCAGACGTACGCGAGCAGGAGCCTGCCCTCCGGCGTTCGAGGCAGCCGGTTCGCCGGCGTGTGGTTGATGATCACCCCGTCGGCCTCTTCGAGCCCGGCGGCGACCATGCGCGGCCCCATGGCACCCAGGAGGACACGGACGTCGGCCACGCCCGTCGACGTCAGCTCGAACGACCCGCGCCGGTCGCCCGTAAGGAGTCCTTTGAGGTCCCTCAGGCGCTGGACGGTGGTGGCCACCGTCGGGTCGTAGAAGGCGCCGTGCCAGCCCGCGACGATCTGGCGGGTGGAGACGCCGACTCCCAGCAGGTAGGGGGCGTCCGAGAGCTCGGCGGCAGTCCTGGCGCCCATCGCGATCGCCGGCAGCGTCCTCGAGCCGAGCGGCACGATGCCGGTACCGGTGGGGCACTTCGGATGCTGGGCGGCGAACGCCGTGGACAGGGCGATCGCGTCGAAACCGCTGACCTCGGTGAGCAGAACGGGGCCGAGCCCCCGTTCAGCGGCGAGCTGGACCAGCCGCAGAGCCGAGGGAACGTCGAGGCGCAGACCGCCCGGCAGTCCGAAACCGACTGTGTGATCTCCGCTCATCCAGCCGCTCACCGGGCGGCGGCGAGCAGCGCCCGGCCGGCTTCGGTGATCACCCGGTCCTGCTGCTGGGTGGCCAGCAGCGGCGGGTCGGCGGTGTACAGCTTCGCGAGAGTGATCCGGTCCAGCCCGACCTCGCGTGCCACCTGGTGCACCTCCAGTCGGTGCATCCGGGACCCGGGGGCCTCGGCGACGCGGCGGAGCAGCTCCAGCGTCCGGTCGGAGTGCTGGGGGGCGGCGGGCTCGGGGCTGCTGGCTGCAACGGCGGAGGCCTCGGACAGGACCGCCTCGATCTGCTGGATGATCCCCCGCAGCGCCGTCCGCAGCCGGGTGGCCTCGTCGACCTCGACCGGGGCGCCGCCCGTGCCCTGCCAGGTGCGCTTCGGGTGCCGGCGCAGGTACTCCTGCTCCAGCTCCAGCATGCGTTCGGTGTGCCGCTGGTACTGCTCGGCGGTGCCGTGCAGGAACACCCAGTTGCGTGTGGCGTGCGCGTGGGTGCCCTGTCGTTCCAGCTCCTCGTCCGACAGCTCGTTCGCCGGCAGCCCGAGCTGCTGGCTCGTCTGCTGGGCCATCTGCTGAGCCATGTCCTGCATGCGTTGTCCCTCCGGATCGTCGGTCTTCGGGCTCTGGTCGGCCGGTCGCCGGCTCGTCTCCTTCGACGGCTCGTCGCTGTCAGCGCTCCCGGCAGTCCTCCAGGGCCACCGGCTCCATCAGCTTCCGGTACTGCCTCGCGGCCTCGGCATAGTGCTGTACGCCGAACCCGATGCGCTGGACATGGGCCTCACCCGTCAGCGGTCGGATCCGGCCCGGGACACCGACCACCATGGAGCGGGCAGGAACCGTCGTCCCCTCCGGCACCAATGCTGCGGCCGCCACGATCGAGTGCGTACCGATCGTCACACGGTTGAGCACGGTCGACATCGACGCGACGAGGCAGAAGTCCTCGACCGTGCAACCCTCCAGGTGGGCGTTGTGGCCCACCACGCACTCGTCCCCTATGGTCGTCGGCCACTCCTCGGTGGTGTGGACGACCGTGCCGTCCTGGATCGAGGTGCGCGCCCCGACGGTGATGTGCCCGAAGTCGCCGCGCAGGACGGCGGTGGGCCACACCGACGCCTCGCTGGCGATCCTGACGTCCCCGATGAGGACCGCGTCAGGATGGACGAAAGCGTCGGCCGCGATGCGCGGCCTACGGCCGTCATAGGCGTAGACGGGCACCGCTCACACCTCCGGGTCCAGGCCGCTGTAGACGGCCATCGCGTTCCCGCCCAGCACCTTGGCGACGGTCTCCTCCGCCAGGCCCAGGCCGGCAACGGCGCGGGCGTTGGCGGCTGTACCCGGGACACCGGGCCAGTCCGTCCCGAAGATCCAGCGCTGGGCGAGCCGCTGCAGGTCGTACTTGGCGTAGTAGCTCGGCAGCCGCTTCGGGGGCAGACCCGACAGCTCGATCCAGACCGTGTCGTGAGACAGGGTGAGGAACGCCGCGGCGTC
Organism: Actinomycetales bacterium; assembly: GCA_030149025.1. Classification (GTDB taxonomy): domain Bacteria; phylum Actinomycetota; class Actinomycetes; order Actinomycetales; family BWSM-131; genus BWSM-131. The sequence continues at coordinate 4,505 of JASBSH010000025.1, forward strand.
GTACCACCAGCCCCGGCCTCCGTGGGCCAGAACGACGTTGAGCTCCGGGAACGTGCGCAGCACCGGGTAGAGCAGCTCCGGGTCGGCGTACTCGTTCACGGACCCGGGGAAGGTCGACGTGCCGCAGTGCACAACGAGCGGGACAGACCGTTCCTGCAGCACCGCGTACGCGGGGTAGAGGGCGGGGTCGTCGATACGGAACCCGCCGTGCACCGGATGCAGCTTCAATGCGGCGGCGCCCATGTCGAGCTGCCGCTCCAGCTCGCGCGCGATCGGGAAGTGCAGGTGGGGGTTGACGTTCGCCACCGGCCGGAATCGCCGCGGGTTCTGCTCCACGATCGGCAGCAGGTCGTCGAACCGCTGGTACCCCGTGGCTTTCGGGCTGTACTCGCAGAACAGCAGGGCGACGTCGACACCCTCGTCGGCGAACAGCGCGTCCAGCCGCTCGGGCCTGGGGGTGCCGTCCGGACGCCACACGTCCTCCAGGATCCCCGCCGGCCCGAAGTCCCGGGCCCACTCCTTCCAGGCCGGCGCCAGCGTTGACAGGACCGGGACGTGGACGTGGGCGTCCACGAGCAGGTGACCGTCGAGCATCAGTTCCCCGGGTGGTTCTGGACCAGCTCGGTGTCGACACCGATCCGGCCGACCTTGCGGGCGCCGCCCGGCGCCCCGATCGGCTCGTCACGGCCGGGCAGCGGTTCCTCAAAGAACCGTCTGTTGTCGGCGATGAACTCCTTGTCCTCCTCCGCCACGCGGCGGTCCTGGGAGATCGCCTCGACGGGGCAGACCGGCTCGCACGCCCCGCAGTCGATGCACTCCTTGGGGTTGATGTACAGCTTGCGGTCACCCTCGTAGATGCAGTCGACGGGGCACTCCTCGACGCATGACTGGTCGGTGATGTCGATGCAGCTGGGGCCGATGACGTACGGCAACTGAGCAGTCCCTTCTGGCGGTTACTCGGTCAGGCTACGGCTGCCGGCACTGGTGCCTGGTCGGTGCTGTGGCCCGGGAACAGCATGGCGTCCGGGTCGAGGTGAACCGCGGCGTTGTTCACCGCTGTTGCCACCTCGCCGAACCCGACCGCGATCAACCGCACCTTGCCGCTGTAGTCCGTGACGTCACCGGCGGCGAAGATGCCGGGCACGCTGGTGGCCATGCGGGAGTCGACGACGATGTGCCGGTTGTCGTGCAGCTCCACGTTCCAGTCCCGGATGGGGCCGAGGTCGGCGAGGAAACCCAGGGCGGCCACGACCCGCTGGGCGGGAAGCACCTGTGTGGATCCGTCCTTGGCCTGGACCTCGACCTTCTCCACCTTCCCCTCGCCGTGCAGGACGGTGACCTGGGCGTCGGTGATGATCCGCGCCCCGCAGCGGTGCACGGCCTCGACGGTAGCGGCGTGTGCGCGAAACGCCTTGCGACGGTGGACGAGCGTCACCGAGCGGGCGATCGGCTGCAGCGCCAGCACCCAGTCGCAGGCGCTGTCGCCGCCGCCCACCACGACCACGTCGGTGTCGGCGTAGTCGGCGAGGCTCGGCACGAAGTAGCTGAGGCCCTTGCCGAGCAGCTCCTCGCCCGCCGGGAGCGGCCGCGGCGTGAACGTGCCGATGCCACCGGTGATGACGACGGCACCGCAGTCGATGACACGACCGGTCGACGTGGTGACCTGCCAACGGTCCGGGCCGGAGGAGCTGGGCAGGGCCTCGAGCTTGGTGGCCTGCTCCCCCAGGATGTACAGCGGATCGTACTGACCGGCCTGCGCGAGGAGGTTCTCCACGAGCTCACGGCCACGGACGCTGGGGAAGCCGGCGATGTCGTAGATCGGCTTCTCCGGGTACATGGCGGTGACCTGCCCGCCCGGTTCGGGCAGGGAGTCGACCACCGCGACCGAAAGGCCGCGCACCCCGGCGTAGTAGGCGCCGTACAGGCCCACAGGGCCGGCGCCGACGAGCAGCAGGTCCACGACCTCCCGCTGTGGCTGTGCGCCGTTCTCAGTCAACGTTCCTCCCGGACGGGTTCGAATGGAGCTCTTGGATCAGTTGGGGGCCAGCGCCTGCGCGCCCTCGGACGCACTCCGGGGTTGGACCGTCGGCGCGAAGGGTGCAGACGAGTCACGAATCAGCTCACGCACCCGGAACCGCTGGAGCTTGCCCGTGGCCGTCCTCGGCAGCGCGTCGACGATCCGGACGCCTCGAGGCGCCTTGAAGTGGGCCATCCCCGCGCGGCAGAAGGTGATCAGCTCGTCCTCGGTGACGACGGCGCCGGCACGCAGGACGACGCAGGCGACCGGCTTGTCCAGCCCCTCGGCGTCCGGCAGCCCGACGACCGCCGCCTCGATCACGTCCTCGTGCTCGAGCAACCGGGTCTCCACCTCGCCGGGCGAGACCCAGATGCCGCCGGCCTTGATCATGTCGCTCGACCGGCCGAGCGGTATGTACCGCCCGTCCTCGTCCACCACGTAGGTGTCCCCCGTGGCCAGCCACTCGCCCTGGAACACCTTGCGGCTCACGGCCGTACGGCACCAATAGCCGGTCGCGATCGACTCGCCCTTGACGAACAGGGACCCGGGCGTGCCCGGGGGCACCGGTTCGCCGTCCTCATCCCGGAGCTCGCACTGGTAGCCCGGTACGGGCCGGCCGGTCGTGCCCGGCGCGATGTCATCGGGGGCGTTCGAGATGAAGATGTGCAGCGCCTCCGTCGAACCCAGCCCGTCCAGGATGGGCACCCCGAAGTGCCCGGTCCACCGCTGCTGCAGCGCCGCCGGCAGCGGCTCGCCGGCCGAGGTCGCCAGCCGGACCCCCTTCAGCGCATCCGCCGGTAGGTCTGCGGCCAGCATCGCCGAGAAGAAGGTCGGCACACCGAAGAAGATCGTCGGACGATCCTGCTCGACGCGCTCGGCCATGACCGCCGGCGTCGGCCGACGCGGCTCCAGGATCGCGGTCGCGCCCACCGACAGCGGGAAGAACATGCCGTTGCCGATCCCGTAGGCGAAGAACAGCTTCGCCACCGAGAGGCACCGGTCGTTCGGCTGGATCCCGAGCACCTGGGTGCCATAGGTCTCGCAGACGTGGCGGATGTTCGCGTGCCGGTGCATCGCGCCCTTGGGTGTACCCGTGGTCCCTGAGGTGTACAGCCACAGGGCCGGCGCGTCCTCGATGGTCGCCGCCACCGGCGCGAGTGCCCCACCGGCAGCGGCCAGCATGTCGTCCCACCCGAGCCGCTGGACGTGGTCCGGGACCACGGGCTGAGCGTCACCGACCACGATGAGGTGCGTGACGGCGTCCGAATGCAGTGCCTTGGCCGCAGTGTCGGCGAACTCGGGAGTGGTGACGACGAGCCGGGCGCCGGAGTCGGCGACGATGGTCGACAGCTCTTCGGCCGACAGCATCGTGTTGACCGGCACGGCGACCGACCCGATGCGGAACGCGGCGAGGATGCCCGCGGCCATCTCGGCGGAGTCGGCGGTGAAGAAGAGGACCCGTTCCTCCCTGCGCAGCCCCAGCGCCCGGAACCCGGCGCCGACGCGGGAGACGACGTCCTGCAGGGCGGAGTAGGTGATGTCCTCGCCCTGGTAGCGGATGGCGACGCGGTCGCCGTTGCCGGCAGCCACGTGCCGGTCCACCAGGTAGTCACAGGCGTTGAAAGCCGTCATCTGGTCACCTCTCCCCTGCTCAGACGCGCTTGAGGTCGTAGTCCGCGCGCTGACCGGTGCCGAACCGGCGCAGGGCGCCTTCGGGGCCCGATGCGTTGGGCCGGTAGAAGATCCAGTTCTGCCAGGCCGTCAGCCGACCGAAGATCTTCGTCTCGACGGTCTCGGGGCCGACGAACCGGTGGTTGGCCTCCATCCCGGTCAGGGCGTCGGGCGACAGCGAAGCGCGCTCCTCCAGCGCGATGCGCAGCTCGTCCTCCCAGTCGATGTCGTCGGGCGTCATGGTGACCAGGCCGAGCTCTGACGCGGCAGCGGCGTCGAGTGCCTCGCCGATGCGGTCGCGGACCGCCTGGACGGCATCGCCCCTGCCGTAGAACCGGGACTCCAGGCGGGTGAGGCCGTTGCCCATCGGGTAGGTGCCGAAGTTGACCTCCCCCACGACGACGGTGGCGGGGTCGGCGTCCGGGTCGACGTCCTCGAAGACGCCCTCCAGCATGTACTGCCGGTCACAGGCCATGGCGATCTCGAACAGGGTCCCGGCGAAAGCCGAACCCGGTTCGATGATGGCGACCAGGCTGCGGCTGGTGACGTCGAGGCGCTTCAACGTGCGCTTGAGGTAGTAGCGAACCTCGTTGACAAACCAGTCGTCGGCCAGATCCAGCAGCTGCTGGTCGTAGGCGAGCACGAGGTCCTTGTCGCCCTGGGTGCGGAACGTCCACACGCCGAGCTCGAGCTCGTTCGTGCGCAGCCGCAGGATCACGTCGTCCAGGGCACGCGCCAACGCCATCGGCCAGTAGTCGACGCCCTGCTCGAGGACGCCGGCCGCGTCGGCCGGCGGGGCGGCGTCCGGAGCGGTGATCGTGATGTCGACGCGCCGCTCGTCACGCACCAGCTTCGCCTCGACGAAGGGGTAGGTGATCGTGTCGCCGGACTCGACGCGGTCCAGAGGGGTGAGCTGCACGCCGCGGGCGTCGCCCGGTCGCGGGGAGCGGGCTGCCGCGGCCTTGGCCCGGTCGCGGACCTCGTCGAGGAAGCGACCGCGCGGGACCGTGGCGTCCACGAGACCCCAGCTCACTGCGGTCTTGCCCTTGATGCCGTCGCTCTTGGTGGCGAAGACGTCCGCGAGGTCCTTGCGCACGTGCCGCTTGTCCACCACGCGCGTGAGACCGCCGGTGCCGGGAAGGACGCCGAGCAGGGGCACCTCGGGAAGGGAGACAGCGGAGGAGCCGTCGTCCACCAGGACGATGTCGTCACACGCGAGCGCCAGCTCGTAGCCGCCACCGGCCGCGGTGCCGTTCACCGCGGCGATGTAGGTCTGGCCGGAGTGCTCGGTGGCGTCCTCGATGCCGTTGCGGGTCTCGTTGGTGAACTTGCAGAAGTTCACCTTCCAGCTGTGGGACGACTGGGCGAGCATCCGGATGTTCGCGCCAGCGCAGAACATCCGCTCCATACCGCCGGTGACGATGACCGCCTTGACCTGCGGGTGCTCGAACCGGAGGCGTTGGACGGCGTCGTAGAGCTCGATGTCGACGCCCAGGTCGTAGGAGTTCATCTTGAGCTCGTAGCCCGGCACCAGGCCCGCGTTCTCGTCAACGGCCAGGGTGAGAGTGGCGATCTCGCCGTCGATGTCCAGGCGCCAGTGGTGGTAGTTCTCCGGCGAGGTGTCGAACGACACGACGGGTGGCTTCGGCGTCTCCTGCACCGACGACGGGTTCTCGGCGACTGCGGTCATTCGGGTCCTCCAAGGACGAGGGACTAACGGCCCTAGACTCTACGCTCTCGTCACGCTACGTCAAGTGGTTGTAGTGCTTCAATTTTTATGACGGCAGCCTCTACAGTGCAGGCATGGGCCAAAGATCGATGCCTGTCGCGCTGTCCGGAGGGCCGGCGCGCGAAGGGGACTGCCGACGACAGGGGTGCACTGGATGAGCGCTGCGAGCCAGGAGGCGTCGCCAGCCGGCGCCACCAGACCGGTGCGGCGCCGCGAACGCGCCACGGCCAGCGCCCGGTCGCTGTTGCTGACCCTCCTGGGCGAGTTCGCGCTCCCCCGGCACCAACCGGTGTGGACGGCCACCGTCGTGGACGCGCTCGGGGTCCTCGGCGTCGAGGAGAAGGCCGCCCGACAGGCTCTGGCGCGCACGTCGTCCGAAGCCCTGCTGGTGCCCGAGAGGCTCGGCCGCCGGACGAGATGGAGTCTGACGGACGGCGGCACCTGCCTTCTCGAGGAGGGCACCGACCGCATCTACGGCTTCCTGCGCCACCGGCAGGACTGGGACGGGCAGTGGCTGGTGCTGGCGGTGACGGTGCCCGAGACGCACCGTCAGCTGCGGCACCGGCTGCGCACCCGGCTGACCTGGGCGAGGCTGGGGTCCCCGGCGCCGGGCCTCTGGGTCGTCCCGGATGCCAAGCGCGTCGACGACGTCGCCGAGATCGTGTCGGACCTGGGGATCGAGCAGAACGCGTTCTCGTGGGTCGGTCCCTATGCCGGGATCGGGGACGAGGACGCCGTGATCTCCGCCGCGTGGTCGCTGGACAGCGTCGCCGAAGCGTACGGCGAGTTCATCATGACCTTCGGTCGGCGCTCCGCACGGCGGCAGGAGCAGGCGTTCGTCGCTCAGGTCGAGCTCGTGCAGTCCTGGCGCAGGTTCCCGTTCCTGGACCCGGCGCTGCCCACGCAGCTGCTGCCGGCGGACTGGCCAGGCATCAGGGCCGCCGAGGTGTTCCACCGTCAGCACGCCCGCTGGCACGAGGGCGCCCAGGCGTACTGGGACGTGCTGTCCGCGGACGCCGAGGGGCGCGCCTGAGCCCACCCCCACTCCAACCGCTACGGGAAGGGCCCCGCCCCCCGTAGCGATTCGGGGCCCTTCCGCCGGTGCTCAGTTGTCCTGCCGCCAGAAGCGGACGTAGTCGAACTCGACGCCCATCTCGTTGATGCCCTGGGCCGGGGGGGCGATCCAGCTGGCGAACTTGCCCGCCTCGTACTCCGGCTTCATCAGGGAGGCCACTTCCTGCCGGTCCTGGTCGCTGGGGAGCCACTGGTGCTTCTGCGCCTCCCACTCGGCCTCGTCCAGGATTCTTCCGTCGGGGCTGACGTGCGTGCCGGCGTAGGCGCCGACCCTTCTGTTGAAGCCCTCGTGCGGCAGCGTCAGGCGGTGCGGGAGACCGGCTTCCTCGAGCGCCTGGTTCCAGCGCCGGATGCCGTTCTCGCAGTCGGCGACGTACTCGTCCCGCAGGTCGAGGTTGAGTGCGTTGAGCAGCGGCACCCGCTCGGCGACGAACTGGCCGTCCACGATCCTGGTGATCTCGCGCTCGGCGTCGAGCAGGACGTGGTCGTCCTTCCGCCTGGTCTCCATCCAGCGGCCCTTGAGGCCCGCGGTGTAGTAGGCGGCGGCGTTGGACGACAGCTCGGAGCCGAACAGGTCCATGGACACCGAGAACTGCGCATTCAGGTACTTCTGGATGGTAGACAGCGGGATCGCGCCGTACTGCAGCACGTCCTCGGTGTCGTGCTCCTTCATCACCTGAGCCGTCTTCTCGACGACCCGCTGCACGCCGGTGGTGCCCACGAACATGTGGTGGGCCTCCTCCTTCAGCATGAACTCGCACGTGCGGGCCAGCGGGTCGAAGCCGCTCTCCTTCAGCGTCCCGAGCTGGTACTTGCCGTCCCGGTCGGTGAAGTAGGTGAACATGAAGAAGTTCAGCCAGTCGGTCGTGCTCTCGTTGAAGGCGCCGAGGATGCGCGGGTTGTCGTAGTCACCGCTGTTGCGCTTCAGCAGCTCCTCCGCCTCGTCGCGGCCCTCCCGGCCGAAGTAGGCGTGCAGCAGGTACACCATCGCCCAGAGGTGCCGGCCCTCCTCGACGTTGACCTGGAACAGGTTGCGCAGGTCGTAGAGGCTCGGCGCCGTCGCACCGAGCTGGCGCTGCTGCTCGACGCTCGCAGGCTCCGTGTCGCCCTGGATGACGATCAGCCGCTGCAGCTAGGCCCGGTACTCCCCGGGGACGCTCTGCCACGCCGGCTCACCCTTGTGCTGACCGAAGTTGATCTTTCGGTCCGGGTCGGTCTCGGCGAGGAAGATGCCCCACCGGTACTGCTCCATCGGCACGAAGTCGTAGTGCGCCCATCCGTCACGACCGACCGCAACGGCGGTGCGGAGGTACACGTCCTTGGTGGGCAGCGCGGGGCCGAGCGTCTTCCACCAGTCGAGGAACTTCGGCTGCCACCCCTCGAGCGCCCGCTGCAGCCGGCGGTCGGTGGAGAGGTTGACGTTGTTCGGGATCCGCTCGCTGTAGTCGATGCGGCTCACCGGCCCGGTCGGGTCCGGCGCGGCGCCCAGACGGTCGTCGGTCGTCGTCATCCGCTCGTCCTTCCTGATGAGGGCTCGTGGTGGTGGCTGTGCCGCACATTCCACGGCAATGTCTGCTGTCGTCATCAGTGTGTAGCAGATCAACGGTCGAATGCAACCCCTCCGCGCCCCTCTGAATCCGCGACCGGTCCCCCAGGACCCAGCCACCCAGCGATCTGTGCGACGTTCACGCTTGGACACGCCGGCGTGTCGCAGCGCGGACGTCGCACAGGCCAGATGCCCACGGCCGGCGCCTCCGGCCTCCAACCCGCCCGTGACAACCCTGGCACCCGGACCTGCCGCCGCCTCCCCGCCCCGGACCCGCGCCGCCTGCCTGCGCCACCGCGCGCGCCACCTCCCCGCCCTGGCACCCCCGCCCGCCTCCTCGCCCTGGCACCCCCGCCCGCCTCCCGGATCTGTGCGACGTTCCCGGCGCAACACGCCGGCGTGTCGCAGAGCGAAGGTCGCACAGAACGCGGGGCGACCTGCTGGCGGTGAGGGAACCAACCCAGGTCAACGCACGAGTGGACCGCTCCTGAGGATGAACCAGTCCCGCCTTTTCACGCGGCGGGCACGGGCGTAGGCCGTTCGCAGACGGGCGACCAGTTGCGCCGGGCTCCGCATGTCGAGCGCCGTGACGCGGACGATCGTCAGCCCGAGTCCCTCGAGCCGTTCCTGACGCCGGTTGTCGGCCGTGCTCTGCGCGAGCTCCCAGTGGTAGTCGCCGTCGTACTCCCCCGCCAGTCCGCTCTTCGCATCCAGGAGGTCGGGGTCGCCCGCTCGTCGGCCGGTGCGGCGGTCGAACACCGACGCGTTGACTAGAGGTTGAGGCAACCCGGGCGTCAACGACCCACAGGACCCGCAGCTTGCTCTCAGGACGGGAAAGCGACAAGGGGTCGGCGAGCCGTAAAGCCTCCCGGGCTTGGACGAGGCCTGGCACCCGCCTCTGCTGTTGCACGTAGCGTTCGACATCCGCCAGCCGCAAGCGTGTGCATCGCAGCATGGTGTCCACGTCAGCAACCGCATCAGCGAGTGTCGGCGCAAGCCTCACAAGGTCGAAGGTGGTGCGGACCAGCGACGTGCACAGGACCCCGTCGATGCGGACGACGTCGTCGATTCCCATAGGTGAACGAAACGGTTGGAGCCCATCGCGCCGTCGCTTGGTCCCGGACTTGCCGATGCAGAAGAGCACGGGAAGCGCTTCGCCCTCGGGCGACTCGCCGTCCAGCTCCTTTGCGCCGTGAAGGTACGCCGCCGCCCAGCCGCCGAGAGGGGCACAGTCGACGGCAGTTGCGGCAGCGAGGATTCGTTGCATCGGATCATCAGCATCCGACCCTGCCCACGCGAGAACCCCGCGGTGTGGGCGACGCCAGAGACCACTTCGCAGCTCGCTCGGGGTGGGAAGGCCGTCGAGGCCGGCCTTGGCCGACATCCTCCAGGGTCTGGCGATGAGCTCGTCCGGGATCTGAACCATCCCGCGACCGTGATCCCGAGCGACTCAACTGAACAGAGGCGAGCGCTCATCTGTGGACAGCTCAAACGAGCGGGCCGCCTGTGGACGGAGAGTCACGCAGAAGACACATCAACACGGGGTCGCTGCAACTCCCCGGGCCACCGTCCCCCGCTCCCTCTGACCTGCGCCGCGCCGCAAGACGCGCCCCGGCCCACGCCGCACCTCGTTCTGTGCGACCTTTCGTCGACGACACGCCGCGCGCGTCGCCCCGAAACGTCGCACAGAACGGGGTGGGCCGGGGTGAGCCCGGTCCAGCGGTCGCACAGAACGGGGTGGGCCGGGGTGACTTCCTCCTACCCCACACCAAGCAACGCGTTGGCACGCCGCCCGTCGCTGCGGAACTCGGCGACGCTGCTGGAGTGCACGATCTCACCCTTGGTCATCACGGCGACGCGGTCGGCGACGTCGAACGCCAGGTGCAGGTCCTGCTCCACGAGCAGGATCGCCATGCCGGTACCGGCCAGCTCGCGCAGGATGTCCCCGACCTGGTCGACGACCGCGGGCGCCAGTCCGTCCGACGGCTCGTCGAGCAGCATGAGCCGCGGCGACCCGAGCAGGGCACGTCCGATCGCGAGCATCTGCTGCTCACCTCCGGACAGCTGCGACCCGAGGTTCGTCCGACGTTCGCGCAGCCGAGGCATCAGCTCGTAGACGCGCTCGACGGTCCAGTCCCCCGACCGCTTCCGCACCGAGATCTCAAGGTTCTCCTCGACCGTCAACGGGGCGAACACCCGCCGGCCCTGCGGCACGATCCCGACACCGAGGCGCGCCACGGCGTGCGGTGACTTGCCGGTGACGTCGACGCCGTCCACCGCCACGCGGCCGCTCGTCGCCCTCACCATGCCCATCACGGTTTCCATGAACGTCGTCTTGCCGACGCCGTTCCGCCCGAGCAGGGCGACCGCCTCACCGGCGGCCACGGACAACGAGACACCGTTCAGCACACGGCTCCCGGCGTACCCGGCGACCAGATCTGTGACCTCGAGCAGCGGCCGGGCGCTCATGACGCCACCCCGAACAACGGCCCCGAGGACCGCGGCCGCCCGAGGTAGGCCTCGCGCACCTTCTCGTCCGCGCGCACCGCTTCCGGTGTGCCGTCGGCGATGAGCTTCCCGGCGGCCAGCACGCTGACGCGCTCCGCCAACCGGAACACGACGTCCAGGTCGTGCTCGACGACGACCACGGTCACCTCCCTCGGCAGCGACTCCACGAGCTCGGCGAACCGTGTCGTCTCTGCAACGGACATACCCGCTGTCGGCTCGTCGAACAGGACGAGCCGGGGCCGGCAGGCGAGCACCATGCCGACCTCGAGCTGCCGCCGCTCACCGTGGGACAGGGCACCGCTCAGCGCTGAGCGTCGGTCGAGCAGCCCGACCGATTTCAGGTGCTGCATCGCCTCATCCCGGATGGCGCGGTCCGCCCGAGGGCTGGGCCACGGTCGCTTCGGCCGCCCCTGTGCCCGCTCGACCGCAAGCTTCGCGTTCTCCAGCACCGTCATCCCGAGGAAGAGGCTGGAGTGCTGGAACGTCCGTACCAGGCCGGCGCGAGCGCGACCCGCCTCGCCGAGTCCTGTGACGTCCTGGCCGTCGAACACCACTCGGCCGCTCGTCTCCGGAGTGTGTCCGGCGACGACCGAGAAGAGACTGGACTTGCCGGCGCCGTTGGGCCCGATGAGCGCGTGCCGGGCGCCGGCGCGCACGTCGAGCGTGACGCCGTCCACTGCCGCAAGTGAGCCGTAACGCAACGACAGGTCCCGCAGCTGAAGCAGTGCGTCGCTCATCGGGCACCCTCCCGGCTCGCTCCCGGTGCCCGGCCGAACCGGGGTGACCACGTCGGCTGCCACCTGGCGCCCGCGATACCGCGCGGCAGCAGGTACACCGCGAGAACGAACAGCACGCCAAGCAGCAGCGCGCCGCGGCCCTCGACGTAGGAAGCCAGCCAGTCCCGGACCAGGATGACGAGCGCTGCACCGATGACCGGCCCCCACAGCGTCCCCGCGCCGCCCAGCACGACGCTCAGCAGCGCGAACGCCGCCATGTCGAAGCCCAGGTCACCGGGCGAGATGAACCGGGTCTGCGCGGCCCAGGCGGTGCCGGCCGCACCGGCGATAGCTCCGGCGATCGTGTACGCCAAGAGCTTCACCGGGTACGTGTTCTGCCCCAGGGCGCGAAGCCTGCTCTCACCGTCGCGCACACCACGCATGGACCGGCCCAGCGGCGACGCCTTCACCACGAAGGCGACGACCATGCCGAGCAGGAACACGACCAGCACCCACCAGTACACAAGACCAGCCAGCCGCAGCGGTTCTCCACCCGGAACGACGGTGATGGGCGGGATGCCCGCCAGGCCGTTGCTTGCTCCCACCAGAGGCAACGAGTCGGCGAGCCGCTGGGCGAGCTCTCCGATGGCGAGCGTGACCATCAGGAACACGATTCCGGCCGTCCGGACGGCGACTGCGCCGGTTACCATGGCGACGACCGCGGCGAGCGCCGTCCCTGCTGCGAGCTGCACCAACGCGTTCTCGGTGACGTGGATGGCGACGAGACCCGCGGTGTAGGCGCCGGTTCCGAAGTACGCGACCTGCCCGAGGGTCGGCATGCCCGTCACCCCGGTCAGCAGGTCGACGCTGACGACGAGCAGCGCGAACGCGAGGATGCGCCCCACGAGACCGATCTGGAACGGCGCCAGGAACAGCGGCAGCGCCGCCAGGACAAGGACGACGACACCGACGATCGTGCGTCGCAGCAGCGGCCGACGCGGGTTGTGGTGGGGGACGCCGGCAGCCGGGCCGGCGCTGCGCGGCGCCGGTACCGCGGTGGTCGCCATCGGTTCGGTTGCACTCATGGGTTTGCTCCCGTCTTCGCCGGCAGCAGCCCGGCGGGCCGCAGCAGGAGCACGATCGCCATCGCCCCGAACAGCAGGAACGACGCGAACCCGGAGAGCATCGCCACGCCCAGCGTCTGCACCTGGCCGACGAGCAGCGCCCCGACGAGCGCTCCGCGGAGCGAGCCGAGCCCACCGATCACGACGATCACCAGCGCCAGCAGCAAGATGGTGTCGTCGAGTCCGGGTTGGGCTCCGAGCACCGGTGCCGCCATCAGACCGCCGACGGCGGCGAGGGCCGCACCCGCCCCGAAGACAGACCCCAGGACGAGGCGGGTGCGGATCCCGATGGCCTCCACCATGTCCCGGTCCGCGACCGTCGCGCGGACGACGGCCCCGGCACGGGTGCGCTCCAGGACGACGTACAGCGCGAGCGCCACAAGAACCCCGACACCGACCATCACCAGTCGATAGACGGGATACGGGTTACCGAGCACCGAGACCGTCCCGGCCAGGGCCTGCGGGGGCGCCACGGACTCGACGTCCGAGCCGAAGATCTCCCGCAGGACGTCGCCGGCGATGAGCGCCACACCGAGGGTGAGCAGCGCCTGTCTCAGGTGGTTGCTCACTGACGACGTCATCGCCGCGAGGACCGCCCCCGCCACCAGGCCGATGGCCGCGGCGGCGAGGACGGTCGCGAGGAACATGGCGATCGATGTCTGGCCGCT
>JASBSH010000026.1 GCA_030149025.1 Actinomycetales bacterium
GCTGCTCGTGCTGAGCGCCGACCGTCCGGCCGAGCTGCGGGTCGCCTTGGCCCGGGCCGGAGTCGACGTGCCGGTGGCGGCGGACGAGAGCATCCGCAAGGCCGAGGACCCCTTGGCCGTGGCGGCGGCCGGGGCCGCGGACGTCGCGGTGGTGAAGGTCCCGCCGCTCGGTGGCGTGCGGCGGGCGCTGGCGGTCGCCGAGAGGTTGCGGGAGGACCATGGACTGCCGGTGGTGGTCTCCAGCGCTCTGGACTCCTCCGTCGGTATCGCGGCCGGGCTGGCGCTCGCCGGTGCGCTGCCGGAGCTGCCGTTCGCCTGCGGTCTCGGGACCGCCGGTCTGCTGGCCGCCGACGTGACGGCGCAGCCGCTGTTGCCGGTCGACGGCCGCCTGCCGGTGCGGCCGGTCGAACCCGACCCCGAGCTGCTCAGCCGGTACGCCGCCCCTCCGGACCGGCGCGACTGGTGGCTGGATCGGCTCGCCCGCTGTCAGTCCGTCCTTGCAGGATCCCGGGCATGAACCCCTCGACGACCACCGCGCGGGCAGCGGTCAGCGCGCTGCTGGAGGCCGGCGTCCGGCACGTGGTGCTCTGCCCGGGCTCGCGCTCGGCGCCGCTGGCGTATGCCCTGCACGCGGCGGAGACGGCGGGGCTGCTGCGGTTGCACGTCCGGCACGACGAGCGGTCCGCGGGGTTCGTCGCGCTGGGCATCGGCAAGGTGGCGCCCGAGGCGCCGGCCGCGGTCGTCACCACGTCCGGTACCGCGGTCGCGAACCTGCACCCGGCCGTGCTGGAGGCCCACCACTCGGCGGTTCCGCTGCTCGTGCTGAGCGCCGACCGTCCGGCCGAGCTGCGCGGGACCTGGGCGAACCAGACCACCGACCTTCAGGCGGATTTGTTCGGCCCGGCGGTCCGCTGCGCGGTGGACGTCGCCGCGGGGTCGGCGGAGGTGGGCGACGTCGTGGAGGGTGCGCTGCGGGTGGCGCGCGGACAGGACGCAGGCGCCCCCGGGCCGGTGCACGTGAACGTCGCGTTTGCCGACCCCTTGACGCCGGACGACGAGTGGTCACCCACAGCGCCTCCATCCGCCATCGCGCCCACCGCCGTTGACGCCGAGCAGAGCGAGCCGCTCGTGCTCGACCCCAGTCCGCGCACGGTGGTGCTGGCCGGGGACGGAGCAGGCGCCGCTGCACGCGACCTGGCCGAGGCGGCGGGATGGCCGCTGCTGGCGGAGCCGAGCTCCGGAGCGCGTTCCGGTCCGAACGCCGTCGGCCCGTACCGCCTGCTGCTGGAGCTGCCCGGCTTCGGTGGGCGGGTCCAGCGGGTGGTGGCGTTCGGCCGGCCGACGCTGTCCCGCCCCGTCACGCGGCTGCTGGACGCTGCGGAGGTCGAGGTCGTCCTCGTCGGCGAGGACTGGGACCCCGGCCCAGGCCGCTCGGTGCGGCGGGTGCAAGCGGTTCGCGCAGTGACCGGGCGCGTCAACGAACAGTGGCTGCACAGCTGGACGGCGGCGGGGCGCGCCGCTCAGGAGGCCGTCGACGGCGTCCTGGAGGAGGGGCCCGTGTCGGGGCCGCTCGTCGCTCGTGAGGTCTGGGCCGCGGCGGCAGGCGACACGAGTTCAGCCCTGGTGGTCGCTGCGTCGAACCCCGTCAGGGACGTTGACCTGGCCGGCCACCCCTCTGAGTGCCGGGAAGGTCTCGTGCTGGCGAATCGGGGCCTGTCCGGGATCGACGGGACGGTGTCGACGGCGGTCGGTGTGGCGAGCTGCGTGCCGGCAACCCGCGCCTTTCTGGGCGACCTGGCCTTCCTCCATGACATCGGTGGCCTCGCGGTGCCGGCGGAGGAACGTGACCGGCTGAGGCTGCAGATCGTCGTCCTCAACGACGACGGCGGGGGCATCTTCGGGCTGCTGGAGCACGGCGAGCCGCAGCGGGCGGCGTCCTTCGAGCGGGTCTTCGGCACTCCGCACGGAGCGGATCTGGGCAGCCTGTGCCGGGGACTCGCCGTCCCCCACGAGGTCGTCGCCGACGTGAGGTGCCTGCGGGACCGGCTTGGCGTCGTCCCGAACGGCTTTTCGGTCCTGGAGGTCAGGGCGGACCGCAGCCGGCTGCGGGAGCTGCACGGGCGGATGCGTGAGACTGTGTGCCGGGCGGTTGCTGAGTTAGCCTGAGCCAGAAGGTGTTTGGTCGTGTCGTGGCCGACGAGGGCGGCCTACGACGACCTCCTGGAGGAAGCCTGCCGGCTGGCCGGCGTGGAGGTGGACCGCGCGGCCGGGCGACGCGGGGAGGAGTCGCGCCGATGCGCCGAGGAGCTGGAGCTCGCCGCCCGGGGCTGGAGCTGGTGACCGGCCGCCGAAGGCCGCTGGTCGCGTCAATCGATCAGCCGAGCGCGTCCCGCATCGGGACGAGCTTGGCCTGGCTCTCGGCCAGCTCCGCCCGGGGATCGGAGCCGGCGACGATCCCGCAGCCGGCGAAGAGCCGCAGCGTCGTGGGGTCGTCGTGGTCGATCTGGGCACAACGCAGCGCGATGCCGAATTCGCCGTCCCCGCTGGCGTCCAGCCACCCCACCGGGCCGGAGTACCGGCCGCGGTCCATGCCCTCGAGCTGGCTGATCAGGGCGTTCGCCTGGGGGGTGGGGGTGCCGCAGACGGCCGCGGTGGGGTGCAGGGCCTCGGCGAGGCCGATCACCGTCGGGGGGTTTCCGCGGCCGTGCAGGACCCCGGTGACGTCGGTGGCGAGGTGCATCACGTTGGGCAGGTGGAGCACGAACGGGGAGTCCGGCACGTTGGCGCTGGAACAGTGCGGGGCCAGGGCGTCGGCGACGGAACGGACGGCGTACTCGTGTTCCTCGAGATCCTTGCTGGACCGGGCGAGGGAGGCGGCGAGGGTCAGGTCGCGCTGGTCGTCGCCGGTGCGGCGGATGGTTCCGGCCAGGACGCGTGAGGTGACCAGGCCCCGTTCTCTGCGGACGAGCAGCTCCGGGGTGGCGCCGACTAGACCGTCGACGCTGAAGGTCCAGCAGGAGGGGTAGCGCTCGGCGAGCCGGGTGAGCAGCCAGCGGGGGTCGACGGGGTCTTCGGTGGTGGCGACGAGGTCGCGGGCGAGGACGACCTTGTCGACCTGACCGGCGGTCACCCGCCGGACCGCCTCGCGGACCAGTCCCATCCACTCCGGGCCGGAGCGGGCGCCGTCCGCGTAGCTCACGGCGCCTGGCGAGCCAGGGACGCCGGACGGCGCCAGGTCCGGCGCAGCGGGCAGCGCGGGCCCCGTTGTCATGGTGGTGAGCCAGCAGGTGTCGCCGCGGCGGCCGAGGACGACCCGGGGGACGAGGAGGACGCCGCCGTCTTCGGAGTCCGGGGAGAAGGCGAGGGAGGCGAAGGCCACGGGACCCGTCCCGGGAAGGCCGACGTCGTCGCGGACCGCGGCGCTGGTGGTCAGCTCGGCCCAGGCGCGGTCGGCGTCCCGGAAGCGGTCAGGGCCGCTGACCTGGACGCGCAGGGTCTCACCCCACCCCACGAGGCCGTCGCCACGCCGCACCCAGGCGCACGGGCTCTCGTCCGGCAGGTAGGCCAGCAGGTCACCGGGGTCGGGGATGGCCACAGTGCGGCAGACCAGGTTGGCGGCGGCGAGAGCGGTGGACACAGCCGTACAGGCTAGAGGTTGGTGTACGGGGAGACTCGGGGAGAGCGGCCGGGGAGGCGAGGGGGGCGGCGGACGAAGCCCGAGCAGGGCGCGCCTCCTACCATCAACGGGTGAGCCGAGCCGACCTTGACAAGAAGCCGCGTGAGGTCGCCGCCATGTTCGACGGGGTGGCGGAGCGGTACGACATCACCAACGACGTGCTGTCGATGGGCCAGGACCGGCTGTGGCGGAAGGCCGTCGTCGACGCGCTCGACGTGAAACCCCATGAGCGGGTGCTGGACCTGGCTGCCGGTACGGCCACGTCGACCGAGCCGTTCGCGGACCTGGGGGCGCAGGCTGTGGCATGCGACTTCTCGCTCGGGATGCTGCGGGTGGGCCGCAGGCGCCGCCCGGACCTCTCCCTGGTGGCCGGGGACGGGACGCGGTTGCCGTTCGCGAACACGACCTTCGACGCGGTGACCATCTCTTTCGGGCTCCGGAACGTGGTCGACTACCCGGCGGCGCTGCGGGAGATGCTCCGGGTCACCAAGCCGGGCGGACGGTTGGTGGTGTGCGAGTTCTCCCAGCCGACCTGGGCTCCCTTCCAGGTGGTCTACACGGAGTACCTGATGAAGGCACTGCCGTCGATCGCGCGCGCGGTGAGCTCGAACCCGGACGCGTACGTGTACCTGGCGGAGTCCATCCGGGCCTGGCCGAACCAGGAGGACCTGGCGGCGCAGTTCCGGGAAGCAGGCTGGGGGAGCGTGGCCTACCGCAACCTGTCGGGAGGGATCGTGGCGTTGCACCGGGCGTTCCGTCCGGCCTAGCTAGGAGGTTCTAATCCGGGGCGAGGGGGTCTGGTGCGGTGACGTGCCAGGTGTGGCCGGTGGGTGTGGTCCAGATGAAGGTGCCGGGTTGGGGTTGGGTCAGGTGCCAGCCGTCGGTTTGTTTGAGCCGGTGGTGGCGTCGGCAAAGGGCGCCGAGGTTGCCGGGGCAGGTGGAGCCCTCGGGGTGGGCGATGGTGTGGTCCAGGTCGCAGCGGATGGCTTGCCGGGCGCAGCCGGGGTAGCGGCAGGTGCGGTCCCTGGCCATCAGCAGCCGGGCCATCGCGGCCGGTGGTGTGTAGCTGTCCACGCCGGTGTAGGGGTTCGCGGGGAGGCACCGGTCGGCGGCCAGCGGGGTCAGCCTGATGTCGCCGTCCGGGGTGTCGGTGACCAGGTGGCGGGTGACGGT
>JASBSH010000033.1 GCA_030149025.1 Actinomycetales bacterium
GGGACATGGGCCGGTGGGCCACCCGCGCCTACCGGGAGGGCTGGCCGCGCGCCCAGCTCGAGCAGCTGATGACCCTGCTGGAGGCGGACAGCACCGACGAGCTCGGTCAGCGGCTGGTGATGCTGCAACGGGTCGGGCGGATGCGGGGCGAGGTCGTCGAGGTCGTCACCGAGGCGGAGGCCATCCAGGAGGATGCGGCCCGCCGCGCCCGCACCGCCTCCGAGGCCGCTCGGATCGCCTCGCAGCGGGCGGCGGCCGCGAAGAAGGAGGCCGACGGGCTCGTCGCCGAGCAGCGTGCCGAGATCCAGCGCCTGCAGAACCTGCTCGCCACCAGCAAGGACGCCGCAGCGCGCGCCGAGAAGCAGGCCGACCGTCTGGAGGCCGCCCGAAGGATCGCGAAGCAGCGACGGCTCGCGGCCGAAGCGGCCAGCCGCTCCGGTCGCCGCAACGTCGTCACGGGTCCGGTCGGCACGTGCAGCGGCGGTGACGTGTCCCGCTACCCCAACGGCAACATCCCCCTCGAGGCCCTGTGCCCGCTGTGGGGCGCACCGGGTCACTACCTGCGGGCCGACGCCGCGCTCGCCTTCGACTCGCTCAGTGAGGCGTATGCCGCTCAGTTCGGGGAGCCGATCTGCGTCACCGACTCCTACCGGGCCCTCGGCGTCCAGGTCCGGCTGCGGGCCAGCAAACCGACGCTCGCCGCGGTGCCGGGTACCAGCAACCACGGCTGGGGCACGGCGGTGGACCTGTGCGGGGGCATCCAGGACTTCGGGACGCCCACGTACGCCTGGATGCAGGCCAACGCCCCCCTCTATGGGTTCTTCAATCCGAGCTGGGCGCAGCAGTCGGGTAGTAGGCCCGAGGCGTGGCACTGGGAGTACGGCGGCTGACCAGTCGTGATTCGGGCATGATCGCCCCGTGACCACCGCAGTGCAGGAGCAGCGGTCGCTCCGCCGGGAACAGCGCGCCTGGTACGTCTACGACTGGGCGAACTCGGCGTACGTGACCACCACGGCAACTGTCCTGTTCGTCCCCTACCTGTCGAGCGTGGCGAGGGCCGCCGCCTGCCCCGGCCTCGCCTCCGGCGAGGTGTGCCGACAGGACCTGTCGGTACTGGGCATCCCGGTGGCCGCCGGGTCCTTGGCCCTGTACGTCGTGACGTTCTCGACGATCCTCTCCGCCGTGCTCCTGCCCCTGGTCGGCGCGATCGCGGACCGCACCTCCAAGAAGAAGAACCTGATGGCCGGGTTCGCGTGGGTCGGTGCGCTGTCGGCGTCGCTGATGTTCTTCGTCACCGGCACGAACTGGCAGCTGGGTGCGTTGCTGCAGTTCGTCGCGAACATCTGCCTCGGGGCGTCCCTCGTCGTCTACGAGGCGATCATGGTGCAGATCTCCACGCCGGACGAGCGTGACCGCGTCTCGAGCCGCGGGTGGGCACTGGGGTACCTGGGCGGCGGGCTGCTGCTCGCCGCGAACCTGGTCCTGGTCACGATGCGTGACAGCTTCGGCCTGAGCGAGGGCGAGGCCGTCAGGGTTAGCCTGCTCTCGGCCGGTCTGTGGTGGGGTGTGTTCACCCTCGTGCCGTACCTCGGCATCCGGAACCGGCCCGTGCTCCACGTGACGCCGGCTGGCGGCGGGCTGTTCAGACAGGCGTTCGGCCAGCTGACGGCGACGCTGCGCCACGCGCGCGGGTATCCCCAGACGCTGTTGTTCCTCGTTGCCTACCTCTTCTTCAACGACGGCATCCAGACGGTGATCGGCTCGTCCAGCCTGTACGGACAGGCCGAGCTCGGGTTCGCCACCGAGCAGCTCATCATCACGATCCTGCTGGTGCAGTTCGTCGCGTTCGGCGGCGCTCTGCTGTTCGGTGCGGCGGCCCAGCGCTACGGCGCGAAGCGGACGGTCCTCGGTGGCCTGGTCATGTGGACGGCCGTCGTGACGCTCGGGTTCGTGCTGCCCGCCGGCAGGTTCGGCCTGTTCCTGGCGCTCGCCGTCGGCATCGGGATCGTCCTGGGCGGCACGCAGGCCCTCACCAGGTCCCTGTACAGCCAGATGCTGCCGAAGGGCAGGGAGGCCGAGTACTTCAGCCTGTACCAGGCGGCCGAGCGCGGTACGAGCTGGTTCGGCACCTTCCTCTTCGGCTTGATGTTCCAGCTCACCGACTCCTACCGACCGGCGATCCTGTCGCTGATCGTGTTCTTCGTCATCGGTGCGGCGCTACTGGTCAAGGTGGACGTGCGCCGGGGCATCGCCGACGCGGGGAACAAGCAGCCACGGATCGTGTGACTCGCCTGACCGGAGCGTGACCGGAACACCAGCCGCGCCCGGTGCGTTGTGCTTCATGCGGGTCGGACCACCTTGCCCGCTCCCCTGCCGCGACAACGCGGGGGAAGCTGATCACGGAACCAAGGGGGTCGCAGCATGAGCGATCGTAGTCTGCGCGGATCGAACCTGGGCTCCCGGAGCATGGAGAGCGACGAAGGGGTCGCGTTGGCGCCCCGGCAGAACGTCGAGTACGTGTGCCCGGAGGGGCACATCACCAGCGTGCCGTTCTCGACCGAGGCGGAGGTCCCGGCCGTCTGGGAGTGCCGGTGCGGGGCCGAGGCCCTGCAGCGGGACGGGTCCCGGCCCGACACCAAACCAGGCAAGCCACCGCGCACCCACTGGGACATGCTCCTGGAGCGGCGCACCATCGCCGAGCTGGAGGACCTGCTCTCCGAGCGCCTCGAGCTTCTGCGCAGCGGCAGGTTGCACCACAGCACCCGTCGCAGCGCATGACGAGCGACTTCGCCTGACGGCGACGAGCGTTGACACGACGGGCCGCGTCCTCACGGACGCGGCCCATCGCTGTCATCGTCCTCCTGAGGCGGAGGCAGCACCGTGCCCTCGATGACCCCCGGATCCGTCCGCGTCCACTGCGGCGGGGTGGTGCCCGGCGGGATCACCGTGCCGCGCACGACACCGCCGCGCGCGTGCAGACCCCACTGCACGGCCTTGCGGGAGGCCCAGCGCGAGGTCAGCGCGAGCAGCACCCGACGGGCGCCCCACCTGGCTGGCGGCACCAGGCACAGCAGCGCGACCAGGTCGGTGACGAAACCGGGTACCAGCAGCAGCACGCCACCGACGACGGTGAGGAACGCGTTGGCAAGCTCACTGCCCGGGACGCGTCCTGCCCGGGACGCCTCCCGGACCCGGCGGAACGTCGACGGGCCGCCGCGGGACAGGATCAGCACACCGGCGACCCCGGCTGCGATCAGCAGCAGCAGCGTCCAACCCCCGCCGATCCGGTCGGCCACCGTGGTGATCACGAACAGCTCCACGACCGGCAGCAGGACGATCCCGGCCAGCACCCACGACCACACGCCTCGGCGACGGTCGGCGCGACCTGGGCCAGTCGCGGGACCCGGCCCGGTGGCCCCGTTCATCTCCCCCGCACCCGCCGTGCGCGCCTTCCGACCCGCCCCAGCTGGGTCAGCTGACCCAGCTGGGTCAGTCGCTGCCGAACGCCCCACGCCGTCACCCGCCAGAGCGCCTCCCGAACAATGGCGCCGGTCATCTTGCTCCGGCCCCGCGTGCGCTCGACGAACGTGATCGGTACCTCGACGACTCGGAACCCGAGCTGCACCGCCCGCCAGGCCAGATCCACCTGGAAGCAGTAGCCCTGCGAAGCCACGCCGTTCAGCCCCATCTTCTCCAGCACCTCGCGACGGTAGGCCCGAAAACCCCCGGTCGCGTCGTGCACCGGGATGCCCAGCACCCAGCGCGTGTACAGGTTGCCTCCCCGGCTGAGCACCTCCCGGTGTCTCGGCCAGTTGACCACCGCTCCCCCGGTGACCCAGCGAGAACCGAGGACGACGTCGGCGCCGCGGGTGACGGCGTCCAGGAGGTCCGGTAGCTCTTCGGGAGCGTGCGACCCGTCCGCGTCCATCTCGACCAGCACGTCGTAGCCGCGTTCGAGGCCCCAGCGGAACCCGGCGACGTAGGCGGCCCCCAGCCCCTCCTTGCCCGGCCGGTGCAGCACGTGTACCGACGGGTCGGACGCCGCGATCTCGTCGGCGATCCTCCCCGTGCCGTCGGGACTGGCGTCGTCCACCACCAGCACGTCGGTTGCCGGTACTGCTGCACGCAGCCGGCTCAGGGTCGACGGCAGCGAGTCACGCTCGTCGTACGTCGGGGTGATGACCAGGGTTCTCACACGCGGGCCCCAGGCCCTCGGCGAGCCGCGCCCACACGTCGGATGCGCCGTACGACCCTCGCTCCCGCCCCGGTCCCCGCCACAGCGCACAGGATCCCACCGGGGGCGAGGACGGTGTCGGGCGAGGCGCCCGAACGAGTGGCGAGGGTCGTGGAGGTCACCATCGAACGATAGGCCAGCGGCGTGTTCCGGCCGTCCCGAGGCTCTACCGGATCTGTGCCAGGGGCCGGCCGCCCCGCGTGCCCTTCGGACCGAACCGTGCCGCGATGGCCTCGCGACAGCGGCACGTTGTCTACTGAGCCCGCGGGGTCGGCCGTGACTGCCCCCTGGGTACAGGTGCCCGTCCCCTTGACCTGTCGTGGCCTGCGAGCTGGCGACTTCAGAACCACATCAGCCGACCGGTCGACTGGCGGTTCCTGCCCGCGGCCTCCGACGGTGTCGGAAACGTTTCCTGGCCGCCGACGTCCACGGCGACCAACCCGAAACGTTACCGTCCCATCCGCGTCTGTCAAGGTGCCCGTCACCCGGTGGGCGGAAAGCGCAGGTGAGCCGCCGTTCCTTGTGCGTCAACGGTTTTCGAGCGCCATGGGACTGTCGGCGTGTCGCGCCAGGCGTGTCGCGGTGGTGCGGCCGGCGCCTACGCCGAGGCCGACATCGCAGCCGGCCGGCGCAGGTCAATCCGCTGGCGCAGGGACGACCACCGTGCCGCGTGCGGTGGTGACCACGATCGGATCGGCGAGCACGTCGGCCGCAGACTCCCCTCGCTCCGGGTTGCCGCGGCAGACGACCCTCGCCGTGAACTCGAGCTCGCGGCTGCGGTGCCCGGCGCGGACGACGACCGCCTCGGTCTCGAGGATGTCACCGGCACGCAGCGGTGCCAGGAAGCGCACCTGCGAGTAGCCGGCGAACAGCCCCTCGTCCCCGTCGGTGCGGATGCACATCTCGGTGGCGACGTCGCCGAAGCAGGCGAGGGAGTACGCGCCGTCGACGAGGTTGCCGGCGTAGTGGGCATGTGAGTACGGCACATAGCGACGGTGCGTGACCCGTGTCCCGACCCTTGGGTCCGTCTCGGTCTCCGCCGTGGCCCGCGTGTCGGTCCGGCCGCCGCTCCGGGTGCCGGTCCGGCTGCCGGTGGTCTGCTCGCTCATGCCGAGATCCTCGCCTCGTCCTTGGTCCGGCTTGGTGTGCGCCCGGGTTGGAGCAGTGCGTGCACGAGGTAGGACGCGACCTCGCCGGGTGTGGTGCCGCGACCGAAGATGCGGTCCACGCCGAGCTCGCTCGTCGCCGTCTCGTCGAAGCGAGGGCCCCCCACGACGAGGAGCGGGACCTGGCCGGCCGGGTAGGCCTCGCGGAACGCCGCGGACATCTCCTTCGTGTTGTGCACGTGCGCGTCCCGCTGCGTGACGACCTGGGACACGAGCACGGCGTCGGCCTTCTCCGCGCGGGCGTGCTGGACGAGGTCGGGGACGAGCACCTGGGCGCCGAGGTTCACCACCGAGATCTCGCGGTAGTACTCCAGGCCCTTCTCCCCCGCGAAGCCCTTGATGTTGAGGATGGCGTCGATCCCGACCGTGTGCGCGTCCGTGCCGATACATGCGCCGACGACCACGAGCCTGCGGCGAAGCCGGCCCCGGATCGCGGCGTTGGCCTCGGCGGGGGTCAGCAGCGGGTAGTCCCTCTCCACGACCATGACGTCGTCGAGGTCGACCAGGTGGTTCACCGAGCCGTAGACGACGAAGAACGTGAAGTCGGGGCCCATCGCCCTGGCATGCACCACCATCGCGGGATCCATACCCATCTTGGCGGCCAGTTGCAGGGCAGCGCCCTCGGCTCGCTTGTCATGGGGCACGGGCAGCGTGAAGGACATCTGCACCATGCCGTCGCCCGTGGTGTCCCCGTACGGGCGGACGATGCGCTTGGTCACGTGGTCGCTCCCTCCTCCAGCAGGTCGATCGCCGGGTTCACGTACCCCTCGGTGCGTTTGACGACGCCGTCCAGTCCCTTGCCCCGGTCGGCCGGTCGCTTCATCAACCCGAAAGTCCCGTCGCCGATGGCGGTCAGCAGCGGGGCGGAGCTGGAGTCCGCGGTGATGCGCTCCAGGAGGTCGACCGCCTCGGAGAGCACCTGACGGGCCCTGGTGGAGATGAACCCGTTCGCGGGCGGGTGGAAGTCCTCGGTCAACCCGCCGGCCGCGTTCACCACGTACCGCACGTTCTGCAGCGCCAGGTCCCGGTCGCTCAGCCACGGCGTCACGACCGCTTCGGTCATCATCCCGACCAGCAGGATGCCCTGACCCGTTATGGCGCCGGCCAGGTTGAAGAACCCGTCGAGGAGGTAGCCGCGGAAGACGTCGCCCGTCATGTGCTTGGTGGGCGGCATCCACTTGAGCGGTGACTTCGGGAAGAGGTGCCGGGCGAGCAGGGCGTGGGCCAGCTCGAGCCGGAAGGAGTCGGGCAGATCCGGGTTGATCTCGAACGCGTGGCCGAGCCCGATCAGGTCCTCGGTGAGACCGGCCTCCTTGGCGAAGGCCTCGTTGATCAGCTGGCTCACGGTCACCGTGTGGGCGCCCTCCACGGCGTCCGCCGTGGTGAGGTAGTTGTCTTCGCCGGTGTTGATGATGATCCCGGCGCGGGCGTGGATCTGGCGGGAGAACCGCTGGTCCACGAACGTGCGCACCGGGTTGATGTCGCGGAAGAGGATCCC
>JASBSH010000195.1 GCA_030149025.1 Actinomycetales bacterium
GACTGGGCGCGGTTGGCTCGTTCTTGCGACAGCTGGCGCAACACGGTGGCGTTGCAGGCGACCTCGAGCCAGTCGGTCGCTGAGGTGGCACACTCCGCCGGTCATCGGCGTGCTTACCGCCGCGCTTACCCGGTCGCCGCGGGCACAATAGTAGGGACCGACCCAGTCAGACCGTTCGCGCCGGGAGCGACGCAGCGAGCTGGTCCACCTGACGCTGCAGGTCAGCCCGGAGCGATGAGATTCGTTGCAAATCCTGCTCACCGGCCAGGACGGCGCGCAGCGCCTGCACCAGCTGCTCACCTCCGGCACGCAGCAACGCGACCCGCGCCGGCTCATGGGTCATCTCCCCATGCGGCTCGGCCTGGGTGGCCACGTGCCCTTCGTGCAGCGTCCTCAGGACGAGCTCGGCGCCGTCCAGCCGTCCCCAGAGGTAGTCGTTCTCGCGCCAGGCGGCGTCGAGGAACCCCCCGAAGTGTTGCAGGGTCACGCCTTTCAGCTTGCCGCCCGCCGGCGTCGGCAGCGCCGACGCCGTGAGCGGGCTGAACTGGGAGATGCCTATCGGGGTGAACTGCGGGAGCTCGGAGAAGGCGATCGTAGGGAAGATCAACCCGTCCCAGAGGGGGAAGCCCAGGTACCGGCCCAGCAGCTCCATCCGCGGGGCCGGGCTCCAGCCCTTGGTCCGTTCCTCGAACACCTTCCACAGTGAGGTGCTGCCGTCGCCGAGCGCCTGCACGAGTGCTTCCCGGTACAGGTCGAACAGCCGCTGGATGTCCGTCTCATGTGCCGCCGCGAAGTCCTCGGGGTGGTCGAACAAGTGAACGTCGAGCGAGCTGGGGGAGAGGAACTCGACCGCCTCGTGCGGCACCTCCGCCACGACACGCCGTGGTGTCGCGTAGAGCTCCTCGAGCATCGCCCACGCCTGCCGCTTCAAGGCGTTCACCTCGGCTCTCGGCGGCAGGGACGCCTCGCCGCTGCCGTCCGGTGCCCGGTACAGGGAGTTCACACCGGCGAGCAGGAACATCATGCGCCGCTCTCGATAGGGCACGTCGACCGGTCCGAGCATCGGCAGCAGCTTCTCGGGATCGCGGTCGTTCCACTCCGGCCGGGAGCGCGCCCATGCGCTGATCGCGGCGCGCACGAACGTCGCCCGGCTCGAGTCGGGCGGGAACGTGAAACGCGCGGCGATCTCGTCAGCCAGCCTTCGTCCGGCCGCCTCTACCTTCAGGCGCTGGTAGGTGCCCCATGCCGGCCCGAGGACCGTCTGCGCCCGCACGTGCATCGCGTCGGACACCTGCTGCACGTGCTCCTTCGAGTCGACCTTCTCCATGCCGATGCCGCAGGCGTCCAGCGCCTTTCGTATCTCGGCGAGCACGTCCGTCATCTGGTTCTGGGCGATCGAACCGACCTCGGCGATCCTCATGTTCAGATCGCGAAGCTTCAGCAGCTCCAGGAGGATCGGGTGGCTGCCGCGCACCCCGATAACCGTGCGCCACAAACCGCTCAGCCACCCCTCCCGCTTCGCAGGCGCGGGTGTGTCCTCGCCGGTCTCACCGGCGGCGAGGGGGGTGCGCGGATCCGGCTGAATGTAGACCACCCGTCTCAGCACCTCCGTCTGGGCAGGCCGCTGCCGGATCGCGTCGATGACGAGGTCGAACGGCGCGTTGTCGAGCACGCCGCCGTCCACGAGCCAGGCGTCCTCCGCCCGCAGACCGTTCTCGTCGTACTGGAACCGGAACAGGTCCGGTCGGCCACGCACCGCCGTCCCCGTCTCCTCGACGAAGGACTTGAGACTGACCGGTGCGAAGGCACCGGGGAAGGAGGAGGTGGCGCGGGCCGAGAACGCAAGCGCAGCAGTCCCTTCCGGTCCGAACAGTGCCATGTCGTCGCGTCTGGCGCGGAACTCGAGCACCTGCGCGTGGTACCTGTCGCGCTGGCTCGCGCCGCCCACCCCGGACGGGACGAGCACCTCGAACCCGTGCATGTCCGTCGCGGTGACGTAGAGCTCCAGCGCACCGCCGGGTGGGATCAGCGTCGCGTCCGGGGCGGCCGAGTCGTCCATGTCGCGCAGCGCCGCGAGGAGGAGCCGGGACAGCTGCTCACCGCGCAGGGGAGAGGTCGGCTGATTGAGCATGAGGACCTGCCGGACGGCGGCAAGCACGGCTCGCGTACGCACCCCGCCTATCGCTGGCGCCCGCAGAAGCTTCTTGAGGTCGCCCTCGTCGATCCACAGCCGCTTCAGCTGCTGCTGGGTTGCGTCACGAGCCAGGGCCTTGGCGAGGACGACGCCGTTGATCCCGCCTGCCGAGGTGCCCGAGATGATGTCGACGGTCACCGACAGGCGCCTGCCGGCCTTGGCGAGGGACCGCAGCGCCTCGAAGTAGGTGGCCTCGGTGTCGACGTCACTGTTCGGAGCGGCGTTCTGGGAGAAGGGGTTCGGTGCGTCCAGGTTCGCGAGCTCGTCGAAGCGGCGGGAGGCTCGGACGAGCTTGTGCAGCTCCTTCGTGACGCCGTGCATGTACACGGCCAGCGAGACCCCGCCGTAGCAGACGAGTGCCAGCCTGAGCTCCGTGACCTCGGCCATGCTCGAGGGTACGGCCCATCTGCCGGATACGGCGCCAACCGCGCTTCGCTTGCTGTCGTGTCACTACTCGGTGGGCTGTCTTCGTCTCATTGGCTGCCCCCAATGAGACCGACCGCACTCATCTGCTTGATATGCGGGTGCTGAAGCGCCGGCAGGCCCGCAGTCCTGCGGACCCCGGGAAGCGGGACTATCTACGGTGCGGTCAGTTCTCCTCGGTTGTCTCGTTTTCGGCGTGCCGCGCGACGTTCTCCAGCACCGCCTCTGCGGCTTCTCGCATGGCCCGTGCCTGGGCGGGTGCCAGGGCGGCGAAGAACAGTTCGCGGACGCGAGCGACGTGGGTGGGGGCTGCGGCCCGGATGGCCCCGAGACCGGTCTCGGTGAGGCGGATGAGGGGGGCCCGTAGGTCATCGGTGCAGGCGTCGCGGCGGACGTAGCCTCGTTGCTCCATGCGCCGGATGTGGTGGGCCAGGCGGCTCTTCTCCCATTGCAGCTCGCATCGAAGCTCGCGCGCGCGAAGGACCCGGTCCGGGGCCTCGGAGAGGATGGCCAGCACCTCGTAGTCCGAGATGGACATGTCGGAGTCGGTCTTGAGGGCCTGGGCCAGCGCGGCGGTCAGCTGGGCGTGCATCCGGAGGACGCTTCGCCACGTCCGGTGTTCGTCCTCGTTCAGCCAGTCACTCATGACGGCTTGTTCCGCGAGCGTCGGCAACGAGCTTCCTGACCGCGGGGGCGACCTCGGCGGCGAAGGTCTGGGTCACGGTGGTGTCGTCGGAGGCGAGGATGAAGCCGCTGGTTCCGTAGGTCAGGGCCACTTCGGTGAGCTCCTCGGCCCACTGGCTGGGCGGGCCTTGGAGGAAGCCCCTGCGCTGTGAGGTGAACTGACCGCCGATGTTGAGGAAGCGGCGGACGTCGCTCGGCTCGCGGCCCGCGGCGAGCGCGGACTCGTCGATGTGCCGGTTCATCTCGGTGAGCTCGGGCAGGCCGTTCTGGAGGTACTGCATCGACGGCAGCCAGCCGTCCGCGGCGCGACCGACCAGGCGCAAGATGCGGGGTTTGTAGGCGCCGACCCAGATGCCGATGGGGTGCGCCGGCGCGGGGCCGCGTTTGGCGCCGTGGACGTCGTAGTGCTTGCCACGCACGGACAGGACGCTGCGGTCGGTGGTGTCCCAGATCCCGCGGATGATCGCGATGGCCTCCTCCAGCGCCTTGATGGACTCCCCGGGGCTGCGCCGGGGGCCGCCCATGCCGGCGACGCCGTCCCAGAAGGCACCCGCGCCGATACCCAGCTCGATGCGGCCGCCGCTGAGCAGGTCGAGGGTGGCGGTGGCCCGGGCGAGCACGGCCGGGGGCCGGAGCGGGAGGTTGGTGACGTTCGCCGCCAGGTGGATCCGCTCGGTGCGGGCGGCGGCGTAGGCCAGCAGGGTCGAGGTGTCGTGGAAGCTCGACACGTAGGGGTGGTCCTGGAAGGTGACCAGGTCCAGCCCGGCGCGGTCGGCGACGACGGCCTGCTCGACCGCCTGGTGAACCGGGTGCGTCGTGGGGGTCACGAAGGTGCCGAAGAGCAGGTCGTGGCCGTAGTCGGTGTTCGTGTCGGAGTTCATGAGGCATTCCTGGTGTGGTCGCGGGCGGGGGTGATGTTGAAGTTGTCCTGGAACAGGTTGTCGGGGTCCAGTTGCGCCTTGAGCCGCCGCAACCGGTCCAGGGTGGCCGACGGGAACGCGTCGGCGATCCGGTCCGGATTGCGGTCGCTCTCGAAGCTGAGGTAGAGGCCGTGGGATTGGCGGCGGACGGGCTCGAACCACCGGTCCAGCCGCTGGGCGTTGGCCCCCATTACGGCGAGGGCGAAGTTGGCGTCGCGATGCGCGTAGGCGGTGGCGTCCGGCGCGACGTCGGCCACGGCACCGCCGACGGTGCGGATCTGGTACCAGTGGGACGCGCCGCTGCGGATCAGGTCGGCCGATGCAGCGGCGAAGCCCGGGGTGATCTCGCGGGTGAATGCTGACCGTGAGACCGGTTCGCCGCGTCCGTTGTGCGGGGTCTCGGGGAACATGTTCATCACCGCCGCATACGGCGCGATCACGACCTGCTGCTGCATCAGCGGCGCGATCTCGGCGAACGGCTGGAGCTGACTGACGATCACGTCGGGGTCGGAGGAGTCGACCATCGCCATCAGCTGTGCGATGCCCTGGCCGAGGATCAGGAACGGCGTAGTCTCGCGTGGTGTGGTAACCGCGACACGGCCGAACGCCTCCAGGTACGCCGCCGGGTCGGGGGCGTGGAACGCGAGCTGGGCCCAGCCCACCTGGTCGATCTCGTCGACGACGAACTCGAAGGCGACCGCGACACCGAAGTTCGCGCCGGCGCCGCGGGCTGCCCAGAACAGCTCGGTGTTCTCCGTCGCGCTGGCCCGCACGAGGGTGCCGTCGGCGAGCACCATCTCGACCGCGCGGAGGTGGTCGATGGTCAGGCCGTGCTTGCGGGCGAGGAACCCGATCCCTCCCGCGGTGGCGAGCCCGCCGACGCCGACCCCGCCGTAGTCGCCGGAGCTGAGCGCCCAGCCGTGGGGCTGCAGCACCCTGGCGACGTCACGCCACCGGGCGCCTGCCCCGATGCGGACCACCCGGGCCGCCTCGTCCAGCACGGTGATGGCATTGAGTGCGCCGACGTCGATGACCAGGCCGCCGTCATTGGTCGAGCGGCCGCTGATGCCGTGCCCGCCGCTGCGGATCCCGAGGGGCAGATGCATGTGCTCGCGCGCGAAGCCCACGGCACTTGCCACCTCCGCCGCGTTGCGCTGCCGCAGCACCAGACCGGGGTTGCCGCCCCGCAGATACGTGGAGCGCACCTTGCCAAACGCCGCATCGCCGGGCTCGACGGCGGTCGCCACCAGGTCGTCGGGGACGTGGTCGTAGGCGATGCCAGGTCGGCGCCGCGCTCGGACGTCGGCCCGACGCACCGGACGCGACGAGAGTGCACCCGGTGGCAGCGCGCGCTCGGCGCCTTCGCGGACGGCGGGAGCGACATCGTCGATGAACGTTCGCAACTGGGTGGCGTCCCCGGTCCGGACTCGGAGCACCACGGAGCTCACGCCGTGGTCCACCACCAGTGCGACCAAGGCGCTGACATCGGCCGCATCACCGCTGGTCAGCGTCACCGACCGTCGTACCTCACGCACGTCGCGGCCCGCGTCGATCGCGGCACGGTCCAGGACCGCGTTGAGCCCGGCGAGACCCTCGACGCCGACCTCGTCGAGGTCCGCGACCCACCCATCGGCGACCCGGCCGGCCAGCGCAGCGAGGGCTGTGTCCGCGCCATACAGCCAGAGCGGGACCTCGCGGTCCAGGGCAGGACCTGGCTCCGCGTCGGCAAGGCGGTGGTAGGTCCCGGCCGAGCTGACCCTGCTGCGGCTCGTGTCCTGCAGCGAGCGGATAACCGCGACAGCCTCCTCGACCACGCCGAGGTCCTCACCCGCCGACCCTGATCCGAGCACCAGCATCCCCCGACCACCCGACAGCAGCTGGAGACTCCCCGCTCCCCGGGCAACGACCGAAGCAGGTCGCGCCCTGGCGTCCAGCCGCGAGGCGGCGACCTGCACGGTCCTCGTCCGCGCGGCCGTCCACGCGGCCAGGCTCAACGCATCGGCGCCGCCCTCGCCGACCTGATCAGGGAAGACCACCAGGTCGTAGCCGAGCTCCTCAGCAAGCACCGCCAGCGCTACCGCGTCACCCGGCGCGTCGGAACCACCGAGGACCTCGACACCGAATCGGATGCGATGGCCGTAGTTCGTCACAGCGGTACTCCATGGAGCCAGATTGTTGACATGTCAACCACAGTACAAGGTTGATGTATCAACCTACAAGGTGCGGCATTTCCGGTGGTGCCGGTCGTGGCGGTCCAGTTGCGTGCACCGGACCGAGGAAGCCGCCCGCTCCCTGAAGGCCAGGGAACGTTCCTGGGCCGCTTGCTTCTCCGGGCCGTCGGCCGCACGCTCGGCGGCGGCCTGCTCCTCCTCGCTGGACGCGGGCTGCTCCATGGCGTCGGCCATCAACTCGGCGACGGTGGCTCGGCATGGATGCGATCGTCGTCCCGGGCGGCGACGGTGGCGTCCGCCTGCAGCTGCAGGGCCGTGGCTCGGTGCTCGGCCGCCCTGGACTGCTCCTCCTCGGCGCGTTCGCGCAACCTCATGGCCTCGCGCTCGTGGGCACCCAGCGTGCGTGGCGCCGTCCGGGCCTCCTGCCGCGCGGGACCGGCGGGTGCCCGGCCGGCGCGCTGCTGTTCCGCGTCGGCGGCGGTGAGGGGCTTGGCGATGTTCTCCAGCTCGACGCCCTCCGCCCGCACTCCCAGGAAGACCTCGCCGAAGCCGCCGAGCGCCATCACGACCGCGCCGATGAAGAAGCCGATGGCGATGACGCTCGACTGGCCGGTGGCGATCATGTTGCCGAACAGCAGCCGGCCGGTGACGCCCTCCACGCCCCTCTACGCCGGTACCCACGGCGTACAAGAAGGCGATCGCGAGGGCGCGGGTCTCCATCGGGAAGATCTCGCTGACCGTGAGGTACGCGGAGCTGGATTGCCCACCCCCTGCGACGACCTGTCGTGCCCGCCCACCGCGGTGTCCACGTCACCTTCGGCGGACGTTGGACTTGCCCCCTCTGGGGGTGTGCCGAACGTGGGAGCAGTCGGTCACTCAGCCTGCTCTCATGCGCCGGTTGCGGCGATGTTGACGCTTGTCCACAGAGCCCCTGTCTGAAAAGGGGTCGATCGGGCTAGGGTGCGGCTGGCGGGCCGGGTGCACGACGGGCATCGGCGAGCGCCGCCAGGGCGGGACGAGGGGCAGGGGGTGTGATGGACGCCGTCGCGATCGTCGAGGACGAGGTGCGCGAGCTGATCCGTCGTCGTGGCGTCGACCCGCATCGTGACGCGGCCGGTATCCGCCGTCTCGTCGAGGCGGCGGTGGCCGACTACGACGACCGTTCCCTCGCCGGCACGCTGCCACCACTGGCGGACCGGGCGCGTGTGGTCAAGTCGGTGCTCGACGCCGTCGCCGGCCTCGGGCCTTTGCAGGAGTACTTCGACGACCCGGCCGTGGAGGAGATCTGGATCAACGAGCCCGGCAAGGTGTT
The DNA here is from genome assembly GCA_030149025.1 of Actinomycetales bacterium. Taxonomy (GTDB): domain Bacteria; phylum Actinomycetota; class Actinomycetes; order Actinomycetales; family BWSM-131; genus BWSM-131. The sequence continues at coordinate 7,705 of JASBSH010000195.1, forward strand.
CGTGGCACGCGACGGGCAGCCTGAGCTGACCACCACCATCCTGACGGCCGACCAGGTGCGCGACCTGGTCGAGCGGATGCTGAAGACCTCCGGGCGCCGAGTGGACCTCAGCTCCCCGTTCGTCGACGCCATGCTCACCGACGGCTCCCGCCTGCACGTGGTGATCCCGGACATCACACGCGAGCACTGGGCGGTCAACATCCGGAAGTTCGTCGTCCGCGCGGACCGGCTCGAGGACCTCGTGGCGCTCGGGACCATCACACCGGCCGCAGCCGCCTTCCTGGAGGCTTCGGTCGCGGCGGGTCTCAACGTGCTGGTGTCCGGAGGCACCCAGGCCGGCAAGACGACCATGTTGAACTGCCTGGCCGCCGCTATCCCGCCCCGCGAACGCGTCATCACGTGCGAGGAGGTCTTCGAGCTGAAGATCCCCCTGCGGGACTGCGTGGGGCTGCAGTGCCGCCAGCCGAGCCTGGAGGGGACCGGAGAAGTGCCCTTGCGGCGTCTCGTGAAGGAGGCGCTGCGGATGCGACCCAGCCGCATCATCGTGGGCGAGGTGCGTCAGGCCGAGAGCCTGGACCTGTTGATCGCGCTGAACAGCGGTCTGCCAGGCATGGCGAGCATCCACGCCAACAGCGCGCGTGAGGCCATCACGAAGATGTGCACCCTGCCGCTGCTTGCCGGTGAGAACGTCGGGTCCCGCTTCGTGGTGCCGACGGTGGCCGCGAGCGTCGACCTGGTCGTTCACATCGCGCTGGAGGGCAACGGACGCCGGCGGGTTCGTGAGATCGTGGCCGTACCAGGACGTGTCGAGCAGGACGTCGTCGAGACCGCTGACGTCTTCACCACGCGCGGCGGTCACCTCGTACGCGCCGACGGCTACCCGCCGCATCTGGACCGGTTCGAGCGGATCGGCGTGGACGTCGCGGCGCTGCTCTCAGGCGCCGGAGGTAGCTGACGTGGGGGTGGCGCTGGGGCTGCTGCTCGGTGTGGGGCTGTTCTGCATCTGGTGGTCGTGCTGGGTCACGCCGCCAGCGCCGGAACGTCGTCGATCCGTCGGGGTAGCTGATCGACTGCGCGACGAGCTGACGCAGGCGGGGATGCCGACAATGACGCCCCGCGCTCTTCTCGGGGCCTCCTGCGCGTCAGCGTTGGTCGCCGGTCTCGTCGTGGTGGTCGTGTCGCAGTCGCCGCCGATCGCCGTCTCCTTCGCGGTCATGGCCGGCTGGGCACCAGTCGCCCTGGTGCGGATGCGCGCCCGGCGCCGTCGGATCGCTGTGAGGGACCTCTGGCCCGAGGCGGTGGACCACCTCACCTCGGGTATCCGAGCCGGTCTGTCCCTGCCGGAAGCTCTGGCACAGCTCGGCACCCGGGGACCGGCGCCACTGCGGCCGGCCTTCGCGGCCTTCGGTGAGGACTACCGGGCGACGGGGAGGTTCTCGCAGTCGCTCGAGCTGTTGAAGGATCGTTTGGCCGACCCCGTTGCGGACCGCATCATCGAGGCTCTTCGTCTGACCCGGGAGGTGGGCGGCAGCGATCTCGGCATGATGCTGCGCACGCTCTCGGCCTTCCTGCGTGAGGACGCCCGCACCAGGTCCGAGCTGGAGGGTCGCCAGAGCTGGACGGTGAACGCCGCCCGGCTCGCCGTCGCGGCGCCGTGGATCGTCCTCGGTCTGCTGGCCACCCGGCCGGAGGCCGTGTCTGCGTACAACCGGCCCGCGGGTGTGCTGGTGCTGGCCGTCGGTGCCGCGGGTTCTGTGCTCGCGTACCGGATCATGCTGCGGATCGGCCGGCTGCCGGACGAGGAGCGGGTGCTGAGATGAGCGCGCTCTCCGCGAGCCCGCTGGTAGGGGCGGGGCTCGGGCTGATGCTTGGGCTCGGCCTGTGGCTGACGTTCGTGCGCCTGCCGGCCATGAGGCGACCAACCCTGGACGACAGGTTGGCGCCCTACGTGCGTGACGCCGTCCCCGCTTCCCGTCTCTTGACCGAAAGCACCCGCGCCAGAGGCCCTTTCGGTGTCCTCGAACGTCTCCTCGCCCCCGTCATGTCTGACGCCGTGCGATGGGTGGAGCGGCTGACCGGAGGCCCTGGGACGCTGCGCCGGCGACTGGAGCAGCTCGGACGGGGAACGACGATCGAGCAGTTCCGGGCCGAGCAGGTTGTCTGGGGTGTGCTGGGTCTCGGGGCCGGGTTGGTGCTGGCCCTGCTGACCGCCGTGGGTCGGGGTCTGTCGCTCGTGCCGATGGTGGGTCTCGTGCTGGTGGGTGGGCTTCTGGGCGTGGTCGCGCGCGACCACATGCTCACGCGTGCGGTGAGACGCCGGGAGCAGCGGATGCTGGCCGAGTTCCCCACGGTCGCAGAGCTTCTGGCGTTGTCCGTCAGTGCTGGTGAGGGCGCGGTCGGCGCGCTCGAGCGCGTGGCGAGGACGTGCCAGGGCGAGCTCTCACTGGAGCTGCGCAGGACGTTGGCCGACGCTCGTGCCGGTGCATCGCTGGTGCAGGCGCTCGAGGGTCTCGCGGCGCGGACCAGCCTGACCAGCCTGGCCCGGTTCGTGGACGGCGTCGCCGTCGCCGTCGAAAGAGGCACGCCACTGGCGGAGGTGCTCCGCGCGCAGGCGCAGGACGTGCGGGACATCGGGCGGCGGCAGCTGATGGAGACGGGCGGCAAGAAGGAGATCGCGATGATGATCCCGGTCGTGTTCCTGGTGCTGCCGGTGACGGTGATCTTCGCGGTCTACCCCGGGATCGCCGTCCTGAGACTCAGCCTCTGAGGCTGGCACCCAACGACGAGCCCAACAACGACGAAGCTCAACAATCCGACGAAGCTCAAGGAACCGGAGGAGAGACGATGACAGGTGGACGGGCGAGGACGGGCGTGCTGGCACGGCTCCGGCACGACGACCGTGGGGACGTGCCGGGTTGGGTCCTCGTCACGCTGATGACGGCCGGCCTGGTGATCGGCATCTGGGCGCTGGCGGGAGAGGCGCTGCAGAACGTCTTCACGGAGGCCATGAACCGGGTGCTCAGCAACTGAGAAGCCTGGTGCCTCGCAACGACTCCGGCGCGGCGATCGTCGACTTCGTCCTCGTCGGCGCGCTGCTCACCCTGGTCTTCGTGGGGATCGTCCAGCTTGGCCTCGTCCTGCACGTGCGCAACACGCTGATCGATGCTGCGGCCGAGGGTGCTCGGTACGCCGCCTTCGCCGACCGGACCCCTGACGACGGCGCCGCCCGGGCACGGGACCTCATTCGCGCGTCCCTGTCGCCACGCTTCGCGGAGAACGTGCGGGCCGGTAACGCTGACTTCGACGGTGTCCGCACCGTGGAGGTCACGGTCAGCGCGCCCCTGCCGGTGATAGGCCTGCTCGGACCCTCGGGGTTCCTCACCGTGAGGGGGCACGGGGTGGAGGAGCCGCCGTGACGGGCGTCCTCGCGTCGGTTAGGCGCCGCATCCGGTTGGCCGGGACGAAGGACGACGGTAGCGCGGTCGTCGAGTTCGTCACCCTCGGAGTGCTGCTCCTCGTTCCGGTGATCTACCTGGTGGTCACGCTCGGCCGGGTGCAGGCCGCCGTGTTCGCTGCCGAAGGGGCTGCTCGTGAGGCCGCCCGCGCGTTCGTCGTCGCCGCGGAGGAGGAGCAGGGTGCGGCGCGCGCGGTGGCCGTCGTCCGGGTCGCCTTGCTCGACCAGGGGTTCGACGACGTCGATCCCGGCCGGGCGATCGAGGTCGAGTGCGAGACCCAGCCGTGCCTGCAGCCCGAGAACCGCGTTCGGGTGCGGGTGACCGTCGACGTCGTGCTGCCCGGGGTGCCGGCCTTCGTCGACGCAGTGATCCCTGCCCGGGTGCCGGTGAGCGCTGAGTCGGTGGCGGTCGTCGACAGGTTCGGGGGATGAGGCGCTGGTTGGCCGGGCGGTGCAGGCTGGCGGCGCGGCACCGTGCACGACGCGGTGACGACGACGGTCAGGTTCTGCTGCTGGTCATCGCCTACGCCGCGCTCGCTCTGGTCCTCGTCACGGTGGTGGTGGGAGCGTCGGCCGTCTACCTCGAACGGAAGAGGTTGCTGGCGGTCGCCGACGCCGCAGCGCTGGACGCCGCGGACGCGCTGGACACGGCTGCTCTGTACGAGCGGGGCGCAGGCCCGGGCGGTGTGCCGCTCACTGATGCGTCCGTGCGCCGCAGCGTCGAGGACTACGTCAGGTCGGTGAACGCACCCGGCCGGTTCTACTCCTTCGCCATCGGTGTACCCACCGGCACACCCGACGGCCGCACCGCCGAGGTCACCCTCGTTGCCACGGCCCGGATCCCGCTCGTGTCGTACGTGCTTGCCGACTTCTCCGATGGCATTCCGCTACGGGTCACCGCGCGGGCTCGCACCGACCTCGGCTGACGCCCGTTCGGGCTCGGCGACCCGAATGGACGCGCCTACCGCCCATCTTGTGCGACGTTCTGCAGCGCCTGGGAGCGGCCGTGAGCACGAGGCCGTCTGCACAACGTCGCTCAAGATTTCGCGGTCAGCCGTGCGGAACTGCATGATCGCCAAAGGTGGCGGGCCCGCGTGCGGAACTGCATGATCACGCGTGAGGGATGGTGTCAGAGGGGCGGTGGCGTGAACTCCGGCAGGTACTCGGCCAGCACGTCGAGCACCGGCACCTCGCCCTCGATCTGGCACAGCACCCCGATGCCCCCCAGCCACACCCGGTGGATCAGCAGGTACTCCGGCGGCAGGTTCAGCTTCAGCCCCATGGACCAGGTCGGCTTGCGCGGGTCGTTGATGTGCGCGAACAGCTCCTGCAACCACTTGCGGGAGAAGCGGAACACGTCGGTGTGCGCCGGCGCGAGGAACGGGTCGAGGTACTGCAGCAACCCCTGGGGGTCGACCTCGATGGTCGCCTTGATGAACCCTTCCTCCCGCAGGCCCTTGACCACCGCTTCCGCATCGCCCTCGAGGGCCAGGGTCAGGAGACGGCCGATCTCCGGCGGCATCCCCTCGGGGAGCCGTTTCACGGCGCCGAAATCGAGGACGCCGAAGCGCCCGTCCGGCGTGAGCCGGAAGTTGCCGGGGTGCGGGTCGGCGTGCAGCAGCCCGCACATCTCCGGGCCGGCGAGCAGGAACTCCAGGTACCGGCGGGCGGTGATGTCACGCTGCTCCGGCGTGCCGTCGGAGATGATCCGCGACAGCGGCACCCCGTCCAGCCACTCACTCACGATGACCCGCTCGGTGCTCAGGACCACCTGCGGGATCGCGAACTCCTCGGAACCCGCGAACGCGTCGGCGAACGCCTGCTGCGACTCGGCTTCCGACGAGTAGTCCAGCTCCTCGACGACCCGGGCCTTCAGCTCGGCGAGGATCGGCTTGAGGTCCAGTCCGGGGATCCAGCTCGCCGCGACCCGGGCGACGCGCGAGACCTGGTTCAGGTCCGAGATCAGCGCCTCACCGGCACCCGGGTACTGCACCTTCACCGCGACCGCCCGGCCGTCCTTCAGCACCGCCTTGTGCACCTGCCCGATCGACGCCGCCGCCGCCGGCTTGTCGTCGAACGACTCGAACCGCCGCCGCCACCGCACGCCGAGCTGCTCGGCCAGCACCTTGTGCACCGAGGCCGCCGGCATCGGGGGAGCCGCGTCCTGCAGCTTCGTCAGCGTCGCGCGGTACGGGCCGGCGATCTCCTCGGGCAGCGCCGCCTCGAAGATGCTCATGGCCTGGCCGAACTTCATCGCCCCGCCCTTGAGCTCCCCGAGCACCTTGAACATCTGCTCGGCGGTGCGGGCCTGCACCTCGGCGGCCACCGCCTCGGCCGACTTGCCGCCGACCCTCTTGCCCAGCCCGATGGCGGTACGGCCGGCGAAGCCGACGGGTAGGCCGGCCAGCTTGACGCCACGCGAGATGGCCCGCCTCGGGAGATCGCTCACGCGCCCATTGTGTCCGTTTCTACCGGCTGCGCGTGCCGGGGACGCCCGAAACGCCGGGCAGCACGCCCTCCCGGGGGCCACGTGCACCCACACTCCGGGTGCGTCGACCAGGGCCGGACGGCGGCCAGGCCGTCGGGCAGACACGTCTCGATCGTCGCGTCCAGGCAGGCCGGGGTCACCCGCCCGTCCAGGTGCGCGAGCGCCTG
>JASBSH010000045.1 GCA_030149025.1 Actinomycetales bacterium
GGTGCGTCCACGGGTCGGATCCATGCGCATGTCCAGCGGTGCGTCCTGTGCGTAGGAGAACCCTCGATTCCTCTCGTCGAGCTGCAACGACGACACGCCGAGGTCGAACAGCACACCATGGACGCCGGGCAGGCCCAGCTCGGCGAGGACCTCGGGAATCCGGTCGTAGACGGCGTGGACGAGGGTCACCCGGTCGGCGAACCGCGCGAGCCTTCGGCCGGCGAGCTCGATGGCCTCGGGGTCCCGGTCGATGCCCACGAGCCGGACACCGGGCAGGCGGTCCAGCAGCGCCTCGCTGTGCCCACCCATCCCGAGGGTCGCGTCCACGACGACCGCCCCCGGCTCCGACAGCGCGGGCGCGAGCAGCGCGACGCAGCGCTGGAGCAGCACCGGCGCGTGTCGCCTGGCTGCGTCGTCGCGAGCGTCGGTCATCGGCATCCCTCCGGACCTCGTGCTGGGTGGTGAAGTGAGCGGCTTGTTCATCGGCGGCACGACCAGGTCTCCATCCGCTCCCTGGTCAAGGAGTCCGCCGTCGCGGCCTGGCACCGGGGAAGGTGCGCCAGGACGCGGGAAGCGGCTGGAGACCTCGCCGTGCCGTCGCGTCGTGTCTGTGCTGTGAGTCGGGCTGGTGGAAAGTCCTCAGAACAACCCGGGCACCACCTCCTCGTGGGTGTCGGCGAAGACCTCCTCCTTCTCCTCCAGGTACGCGTCCCACGCGGCGGCGTCCCAGATCTCCGCCCGATCCCCCATCCCGACGACGGCGACGTCCCGCTCCAGCCCGGCGTAGGCGCGAAGCTTGGCCGGCAGGGTGATGCGGCCCTGTTTGTCCGGAACCTCGTCGTAGGCCCCCGACAGGAACACCCGCAGGAAGTCCCGGGCCTGCTTGCTCGTCATAGGCGCCTGCTGAAGCTTGCGTTGCATCTCCTCGAACCCCCGGATCGGGAAGACGTAGAGGCACCGCTCCTGGCCGCGCGTGACGACCAGGCCGGCAGCCAGCTGCTCGCGGAACCTGGCGGGAAGGATCAGCCGGCCCTTCTCGTCGAGCCGAGGCGAATGGGTGCCGAGGAACACGGCATCCCCTCCCCTCGTCCGCCGGAGCCCGCGCGGCTCCGACCTCCTCCACATTACTCCACTTCTCTCCCCCAGCAACGGCATAGCGCGGGAAGAACTTGAGTGTCGGCGCGTTTTCGCAGGTGCCGACGGTGGAGCGAAGTGGGGCGGTTGTGCAGGCGGCCCGGCCCCCAGGGCCGAACGGGGTACGAACGCGGACTGTGGCGCCCCTGTTCGGCGCCTCGAGGAGCGTGAGGCGGGGACGTCGTCCGGCCCGTGGAGGGAAGTGGAGCGACGGGTCCGTGGATAGCGGGAGCCGGCCAGCCGGAAGGACTTGCCGACCGCACTCCCGCGGGTGGCCCTGCATCACGTACCGTCGCACCAGACTGTTCTCAGCTGGCCACGGTGCCGAAGGAGCATGCGCGTGACGACAGCCGGACTCGAGCCCGCCTGCCTCGAGGACATCGCCAGGACCACCGACGACATCCGGCGCGCCGTACAGTCGGTCATCGAGGGCAAGGACGACGTGGTGTCGACCGCGGTGACCGTCCTGCTCGCCGAGGGGCACCTGCTGGTGGAGGACGTACCAGGGGTCGGCAAGACGATGCTGGCGAAGGCGCTCGCGCGGGCCATCGGCAGCTCGGTCCGGCGTATCCAGTTCACACCCGACCTGCTGCCGAGCGACATCACCGGGGTGAGCATCTACAACCAGGAGCAACGAGACTTCGAGTTCAAGCCCGGGCCCGTGTTCGCCAACGTCGTGGTCGGCGACGAGATCAACCGCGCCTCGCCCAAGACCCAGTCCGCGCTGCTGGAGTGCATGGAGGAGCGGCAGGTCACCGTGGACGGCGTCACGTACGCCCTTGAGCCCCCCTTCATCGTGGTCGCCACCCAGAACCCCATCGAGATGGAGGGCACCTACCCGCTGCCCGAGGCACAGCGGGACCGGTTCATGGCCCGCGTCTCGATGGGGTACCCCTCCGGGCAGTCGGAGCTGGAAATGCTCGACCTCCACGGTGCCTACGACCCGTTGACCGAGATGCAACCGGTCACGGACGCCGCCCGTGTCCGGCAGCTCGTGACCGCGGTTCGCGACGTCTACGCGGCACCGGCAGTCAAGGAGTACATCGTCGACATCGTGGCGGCGACGCGGGCGCACCCCGAGCTCCGCCTCGGCGCCTCACCGCGCGCCAGCCTCCACCTGCTGCGCGCCTGCCGCGCACACGCCGCCCTCGCCGCCCGCGACCACGTCCTGCCCGACGACGTCCAGCTGCTGGCGGCCCCCGTTCTCACGCACCGGCTCCTGCCCACCGCAGATGCGCAGCTCGCTCGCCGGTCCGTGAGCGATGTGCTGGACGACGTCCTCGAGCGCGTGCCGGTACCCGGCGGCACCGCCCGCCCCGCCGGCAGCCGAGGCCGGTGACGCCGTGGCCTCCGCTCGCACCACCGGCGCCGGTCTACCGGCCGCGCTCAGCGGACTGACGACCAGGGGACGAGCCTTCCTGGCGGCAGGAGCCGCCGCTGCCGCCTCCGCCGTGGTCCTCGGGCAGCGTGACCTGCTACGCGTCGCCGTCCTGCTCGTCGCCCTACCGCTCGCCTCCGTCCTCGTGGTCGCCCGGGCACGGCACCGGATCCAGCTCTCCCGGACCGTGACGCCGACGCGCGTGCAGGCCGGGCGGCAGGGGTCGGTGCGCCTGGAGCTCGCGAACCTGTCACGCCTGCCGACCGGTGTGCTGCTGGCCGAGGACCGGGTGCCGTACGTGCTGGGTGCACGCCCCCGGTTCGTCGTCGACCGGCTGGCCGGGGGTGCCAGGGCCGCAGTCGGCTACACGCTGCGCAGCGAGCACCGCGGCCGCTGGGAGGTGGGCCCGCTGCAGCTGCGCATCACCGACCCCTTCGGCATGTGCGAGGTCGCCCGCTCCTTCACGGCCACCGACCCGCTCGTCGTCGTCCCCCGCGTCCACCCCCTCCTGCCCCTGCTGGCGGAGGGCGCCTGGATGAGTTCCGGCGACTCGACGGCACGGGCCGCTGCCGCCTCCGGCGAGCACGACCTGGCGACGCGCGAGTACCGCCACGGCGACGACCTTCGCCGGGTCCACTGGCGCAGCACCGCCCGTCGAGGCGAGCTCATGGTCAGGCGCGACGAGCAGCCGCGCCAGATGCGCGCGACGGTCCTGTTGGACAGGCGCGCCGTCGGGCACCGCGGCGACGGGCCGGCGTCCTCGTTCGAATGGGCGGTGAGCGCCGCCGCATCGGTGTGCGCCCTGCTCGTCGAGGCCGGGTACGGCGTTCGCATCCTCTCCAACGAGGTCGACACGGCCTGGACCGGTCGTGAGCACGCGACCGGCACCGGCGAGCTGCTCGACCTGCTCGCCATGGTCGATACCGGCGGGCCGGGCGACCTGCGCGACGCCACCGCGCAGCTGCTCAGGGCCGGCGGTGACGGGCTCGTCGTCGCGCTGCTCGGGGAGATCACCCCGGCCGATGCCCACTCGCTGGCCACGTTGCCGCGTCAGGGGATGACCGGTGTGGCGATCCTGCTCGATACCACCACCTGGGCTGCCCTGCCCCGGCGACGCGCCGCGGAGATCACCTCCAACCGGGAGCAGGCGGCGCGCGCCCTTGACCTCGCCGGCTGGACGGTGGTCACCACCACGGCTCGCGAGTCGGTGCCGGCAGCGTGGGCCAGGGTCGTGTCGCGGGCCGCCGTCCTGGCAGGTGCATCCAAGGGGGTGAGCCGGTGATGATCCTCACCAGCACGCTCAGTCGCAACGCCCGCGCCGGGTGGGTGGGCGCCGCGTCGACGCTGCTCGTCGCCACGACGCTGAGCACCGTGATCCAGGGGGTCTCCTGGTTCGTCGACCTGCTCCTCGTGGTGCTGGCCGTGGCGGGCACAGGCGCCCTCGCAGGGCGGGTGCTGCGGCATCCGGCGGCCGTCCTCGCGGCGCAGGTCCTCGCCGTCCTCCTGCTCCTGACGTGGCTGTTCGCGCTGCCGCAGGCGTTCCTCGGCCTGCTCCCCGGACCCGCCGCCATCGGCCGGCTGGGCGAGCTGATCGGTGAGGGGGTCAGCAGCGCGCAGGAGGAGGCCTCCCCCGCGCCGGGGACGCAGGGCCTCCGGCTCCTGGTGTCCCTCGGTGTCGGTGGCGTGGCCCTCGTGGTCGATCTGCTCGTGGCCTGGCTGCGCCAGCCGGCGGTGGCCGGGCTGCCGCTGCTCGCGGTGTACGTCGTGCCCGCCGCCCTCGTCCGTGGCGGACTGGCCTGGTACTGGTTCGTGTTCGCCGCGGCCGGGTTCCTCCTGCTCGTGGCCTCCGACTCCGCGAGCCGCGTCGCGCGGTGGGGAAAGGTGCTGTCGGGGCAGGGCGGTGAGCAGGCCCCGATGGCGGCGGCGGGTCGGCGTGTTGGCGCCCTCGCACTGCTGGCCGCGGTCGTGGTGCCCACCCTCGTGCCGGGCCTGTCCGAGGGGCTGCTGCCCGGAACCGGTTCCGGAGGCGGGAACGGGCCTGGCGGGAAGGTCACCGTCGCCAACCCGCTGTTCGACATCCGGGAGAACCTCGGCGCCCGTGAGGACGTGACGGTGCTGACCTACCGCACCGACCAGACCAACCCGGAGCCGCTGCGCTGGGTCATCGCTGACACCTACGACGGCAACACCTGGGGTCCCGCGACGAACGTGACGATCCCCAGTGAGCAGAAGGCCAACGGCGCGCTTCCCAACCCCCCGGGGCTGAGCGACACGGTCCCGTCCGTCAAGCGGCGGATGGACGTGACGGTCGAACGGCTCGGCAGCTCGGTCTACCTGCCCGCACCGTACCCGCCGGTAGGCCTGAAGGCTGAGGGCGAGTGGCTCTACGAGGCGGAGACGCTCAACATCATCGGCAACGGGGTGAGCACCCAGCAGGGGATGCGGTACACGGTCGACTACCTGCAGGTCACGCCGGACAACCGTGGCTTGGCGGAGGCACCACCACCGCCGGCGGATGTGGTGAAGAGGTGGACGACCCTGCCGCCGAACGTTCCTGCCGACATCACCGAGACCGCCCGACGGGTCGCCGGCAACGGCAGCCAGTTCGAGCAGGCCACGGCGTTGCAGTCCTTCTTCCGCACCGATGGGGGGTTCCAGTACTCCGAGCAGGCGCCTGACGGAGCCAGCACCTCAGCCATCACGAACTTCCTCCAGCGGCGTACCGGGTTCTGCGTGCAGTTCGCGTCCACGATGGCGGTGATGGCCAGGGCCCTCGGCATCCCGGCCCGTGTCGCGGTCGGCTTCCTGCCCGGGACGTTGCAGGGCGACGGCAGCTACCGGGTCAGCCTCCGGGACGCGCACGCGTGGCCCGAGCTGTACTTCTCCGGCGCGGGCTGGATGCGTTTCGAACCCACACCCGCGGTGCGGACCGGGGCCGTCCCCAGCTGGGCAGCGCCGCTGCCGGCGGCCGGTCCTGACACGCCGGCCGCATCACCGACCACGAGCGCCTCGGCTCCGGTGAACGCCCGTCCGGACGAGGGGAACACCTCATCGGGCGACCCCAGCGGCACCTCGTTCAGCGACGTCCTCGCGGCCGTCCCGTGGCGGCTGGTGGCCGCCGGCGGGCTGGTCCTGCTGGTGCTGGCGTCCCCCCTGGTGACGTCGATGCTCGTCCGGCGCCGACGCTGGAGGACGGCCCGCACCCCCGCGGAGTACGCGGAGGCCGCCTGGAGCACGCTTGCGGAGAAGGTGACCGATCTGGGGGTCGGCTGGCCCCGCTCCGGCACGCCCCGGCAGATCGAGGACCGCTTCGGCGACGGACTGGGCGAGGACGGGCGGCAGGCGCTGCACCGGTTGGCCCGGGCGGTGGAACAGGGACGCTACGCGAGGACGCAGAGCCTGCAGCAGGCGCACCGGTTGCGCCATGACGTGGCCCGGGTGGTGAAGGGCATCGAGGAGAACCGGCCGTCCCGGTTCACGTGGCGCGCGAGGCTGCTGCCCCGCACGGGGATGGACCACCTTCGGGGATGGCTCATCGACTCCGGTCTGGCGGTCGACGCCTGGGAGCGCCGGGTGGCTCGCCGCGCCGGCGCGCTGCAGAGCCGGGTGGTCGGCCGGATGCGCCGGCGGCTACCGACGGGGTGACAGGCTGAGCCTCAGCGCCAGCCCTCGTCCCGCCGGCGATGCCAGCGCTGCTCCATGCGCTGCATGAACGTGCCGGACGACGTCTTGGCGCCCTTGGCCGCCCCGAAGGGCTTGGGCCGGCCGGTGGGACCGACCACGCCGACCGGGCCCTGCGCCCGCCGCGGCGGCGCGAAGGCGTAACCCGCCCCCGCCAGCATCACGACGAATGCGACGACGCCCAGCAGAACCGATTTCTGGACCACTGCCAGCACCAGCAGCAGCAGTCCGACGACAAGCGCGACCCCGCCGACCACCAGGCGACGCCCCGTGCTCGCGCGGCGTCCGCCGCCTCGCATCGTGGACGCGAACCGGGGGTCGTCGGCGAGAAGCTGCTGCTCCATCTGCGAGAGCAGCCGCTGCTCGTGCTCAGACAGCGGCACCGCGACCTCCTCGGTAACTCGATCCACCTGTACCGTACCCGCCCTGTGTTCTAAGGATAGGTCTGCCTGTCACGCGGCGAAACCCGGAGTAGGGGTAGTCAGGAGCTTCTCGTCTGCCGGTCGGTGGGGCCGAGGAGGGTGGCCGGTCGGACGGAGTTGCGACCGAAACGTGCACTGGCCCGGTCTGCGGCCCGTTCGGCCTCGCGCCACCCCTGCGGGCGCTCGTCCAGCAGCAGCTGACGGGGTTGGCCCTCGGCGGGAACCAGCCCTTCGACCCGGACGCCGACGAGCCGGATCCGTGCCCGCTCCAACCGGAGCCCCTCCCACAGGGAACGGGCACAGGCGTAGATGTCGCGCGCCACGTCGGTGACGTCCGGCTGGGTGCGGGACCTGGTGATGGTGCTGAAGTTCGCGAACCGGATCTTGAGCACCACGGTCCGCCCCGCCATCCCGGCGGATCGCAGCCGCACCGCCGTCCGCTCGGACAGGCGCAGCACCTCCCGCAGGACCACCTGGGGATCGTCGACGTCGACCTCGAAGGTCTCCTCGGCGCCGATGCTCTTCTCCACCGCCTCCGGCACGACGCGGCGGGGGTCACGGCCCCAGGACAGCTCGTACAGGTGGCTGCCGACCGCCTCCCCCAACGCCCGGCGCAAGGTCGCCTCGGGGGTGTGCGCGATGTCGCCCACCGTGCGCAGACCCAGCCTGGCGAGCTGCTCACCGGTCTTGTCACCGACCCCCCACAACGCGGTGACGGGCAGCGGGTGCAGGTACTCGACCGTCCGATCGGCCGGCACGACGAGAAGGCCGTCGGGCTTGCACCGGCTCGACGCCAGCTTGGCGACGAACTTGGTCGACGCGACGCCCACGGAGCAGGTGATCCGCTGCTCGGCCGCGACCCGGGCACGGATGAGCGCGGCGATGCGGGTGGGCGGGCCGAGCCTGCGCAGGGCCCCGGACACGTCGAGGAACGCCTCGTCCAGGCTCAGCGGCTCCACCGCAGGGGTGATGGAGCGGAAGATCTCCATCACGCCGCGGGACACCTCTGCGTACCGCCGGTGGTCCGGTTCGATCACCGTCGCCCGTGGCGCCAGTCGCCTCGCCCGGCTCATCGGCATCGCGGAGTGCACGCCGAGGGCCCGTGCCTCATAGGTCGCCGACAGCACGACGCCGCGGTTGCCTCCCCCGCCCACGATCACCTGCTTGCCTCGCAGGTGGGGGCGGTCGATCAGCTCCACGGACGCGTAGAACGCGTCCATGTCGACGTGCAGCATGGTGCAGCCCGTGTCGTCGACGTGTTCGTGCACCGGGCTCACAGCACGCTCCTCGCACTGCTGCTAGGGATGTGCCCGCCCGGCGACGCGGGCATGGACGTGCAGATGACCGGCGACGTGACGGAAGCCGTCGTCCCTCGCCGCCCAGGCCTCCAGCTCGGCGACGAGCTCCCGGGTGGCCGGCTCGTCGTCGAGCCCCTGGTCGGAGCGGCCGCGCGGGATGAGGTCGGCGAACACGCGCACGCCCTCGGTGGCCGTGACCTCGAACCCCGTGGCCCGCAGGAGGTCGAGCACCTGCTCGAAGTCGAAGCGGCGTCGAAGCGGGTCCTCCGCGCCCCACCGGCCGTCGGGGTCGGTGGCGATCCGCAGCGCCTGGCGGAGGTGGCCCGCACCGACGCGCGCCAGCACGGCTCCACGCCGTTGGGTGAGCAGGAGGCTGAGCCGGCCCGCCGGGGTGAGCACCCGGTGCACCTGCCGCAGCGCGACCTGCGGGTCGTCGACGACCTCGAGCACACCATGGCACAGCACAAGGTCCACGGCGCCGGCATCGACGACGTCACCCAGCCCCTCCGCGTCACCCTGCACCCCACGGACGCGGTCCCCGGCTCCCGCCTCGTCGGCCCGCCTGGCGAGCGCCGCCAGCGCGTCGGGGCTGGGATCCACCACGGTGATGTCGTGCCCTTCGGCGGCGAGCCGCACCGCCAGCCCGCCGGTACCGCCGCCGAGGTCCAGGATCCTGGCGGGGCCGGGTGCCTGCCGGAGCATCTGCCCGACCCCGGCGAGGAGCACCTGCGGAAGCACCGTCGGGCGGGTGCCGCGTTCGCTGACCATGGTCGGAAGGGTAGTGATCTCATCGCCCCGAGCTCCCCGGACTGGAGTGCCAGAGCTTGCGTGGCGCCTCCTTGCGCGCCGCTGACCTGGTGTCCTTGACGTCGTCGCCGGGCGGTTTGACGTCCGCGTACGGGGACTGCCGGAACCCGCTGGCGTGGACCAGCACCCGGCGGGCGACGGCCGCGGGCTGCCTGTCCTGCGCGGGCAGGGACCCACCGAACCGGACGAGGTCGCCGGTGTCGAAGCTGGGTGGTGTCGCCATGACCGGACGGGTGGACCGGCTGGCAGCCGCCCCCACCACGGCGTCCTCGGTGAAACCGCGTTCTGCCGCCATCACCTCGTGGACGGCGGTCAGACCACCGTGGCTCCACGCCTCCCACAGCTCGGGCAGCTCCCATGCCCCTGTCGCCCGCAGGGACACACCGCGTGGGCCGGTACGCCGCAGCTCCCCACGCACCAGCAGCAGCCACGAGCCGAAGACCGTTGCCGCATAAGGCCCTTGGACGTCTTCGAAGAAGGTGGCGTCAACCGGCCCGAACGAGTCGTCGAGGGTGAGGAAGACGACCCGCCTGCCGGACCGGATCGGCGGTGTCTGCGTGGCCACCTTGACGCCGGCGACCAGGAGCTCACTGCGGCTGCGCCTGCGGACGAGGTCCGTGGAGCGGGTGACCCCGAGGGCGTTCAGCAGCGGGGTGTAGAAGTCGACGACATGACGGCTGGCGTCCAGCCCGAGCACCTCCAGCTCCGCGCGGACCCGCTCCGTGCTGGTCATCTCCGGCAGGCCGCTGACGACCGTCTCGTCCGGCTGGTCGCCCAGCTCGAGGGCCAGCTGGACCGGCACCTCCCGCTGGCCCTGGTCACGGGCTCCCCCCGGTTCGGCCTGCTGGAACCCGCGCGGCGCCCCTCGCCGGACCCCGCGCGTCCAGCGCTCGAGCTCGGCGAGCTGCAGCAGCAGGTCACGGCGTGTGGCCTGCCCTCTTCTGCGCACCGGAACGGTCGACCCGAGGCCGTAGAGGGAGTCGAAAGCACCTGCTATCACCAGTCTTTCGGCGATCGGGCGGCTGACCCGCGACCGGTGCCAGAAGTCGGCCAGGGAGTGGTACGGCTGCCCGGCGACGATGCGCTCGACCTCCGCGTCGCTGATCCCCTTCACGTCGGCTAGCGACAGGCGGATCCCGTAGGCACGTCCGTCCACCTTCTCCACCCGGTACTCCTCGCCGGAAGCGTTGACGTCGAGGCCGAGGATCGCGATACCGAGGTTGCGGGCGTCGTCCAGGATGAGGCGCTTGGGATACATCCCCGGGTCGTGGGTCAGGACGCCGGCCAGGAACGCGGCCGGGTGCCGCGCCTTCAACCAGGCCGACTGGTAGGTGGGCAGGGCGAAGGCCGCCGCGTGGGCCTTGCAGAACCCGAAGGACGCGAACGCCTTCAGCACCTCCCAGACCCGGTCCACGTCGGTCTGGCTGAACCCTCGCTCGAGGGCTCGCGACCGCCACCACGCCTCCACCTCCGCCTGGCCCGTCGGTGACCCGAGCGCCCGCCGCACCTCGTCCGCCTCGGCCCGGCTGACGTCTGCGGTGATAGCGACGATGTCGATCACCTGCTCGTGGAACACCACCACCCCGTAGGTCTGCTCCAGCGGTTCACGCAGCCGCGGGTGCAGGTAGTCCGGCGGTTCCCAGCCCTGCCGCGCACGCAGGAACGGGGTGACCATGTCGGACTTCACCGGCCCGGGACGGAACAGCGAGATGTCGACGATGAGGTCGGCGAACGTCTGCGGAGCGAACTTGCCCACCAGCTCCCGCTGCCCGGGCGACTCGATCTGGAAGCACCCGAGCGTCCTGGTCGAGCGGATCAACCGGAACGTGGTCTCGTCATCGAGCGGGACGGCGTCCAGGTCGATGCGGCCGGTCGCCGGGTCGAGGTAGGGCGCGTTCGCGTCGTGCCCGCCCGCCCGGGTCGCGTCCGCGCCGTCCACCCGCTCGATCTCGGCCAGGGCGTGCGCCATCGCCGACTGCATCCGCACCCCGAGGACGTCCAGCTTGAGCAGCCCGAGGACCTCGACGTCGTCCTTGTCGAACTGGCTCATCGGGAACCCCTGCCAGCTGGTCTCCACCGGGGTCCGGTCGCCGAGTGTCGCGTCGGACAGGAGGACACCGCAGGGGTGCAGTGCGATGTGCCGGGGCAGGGCGTCGAGCCGTTCGACGAGCTCGAAGAACAGTGCCAGGTCGCCGTTGCCGAGACCGGACGCTCGCAGCTCCGGCAGCTCCGCGATGGCGCCCCGCGCATCCTTGGCGCGGATGTGCGGGAAGGCCTTGGCGATGGCGTCGATCTCGGCCTGCGGCATGCCGAGCGCGGCGCCCACGTCCCGGACGGCGTGCCGGACCCGGTAGGTGTCCATCATCGACACGCAGCTGACCCGGTCGGACCCGAACCGTTCGAGGATCTGCTCGTAGACGTCGGTACGCCGGGCGGACTCGACGTCGATGTCGATGTCGGGCAGCTCCGCGCGCAAAGGGGTGCAGAAGCGTTCCATCTGCAGGCCGTGGGCGAGCGGGTCCACCCCGGAGATGCCGAGCAGGTAGTTGACCAGGCTGCCGGCGCCGGAGCCGCGCGCCGCGACCCTCACGTCCATCTCGCGGATCAGGTCGCACACCTCCGCCACGGTGAGGAAGTAGGTGGCGTACCCGAGGGCGGAGACCGTGGCCAGCTCGTCGTCCAGCCGGTCCAGCGCATCCCGCCAGCGGGCAGCGGAGGCTCCGGGGTAACGCCGCCCGATACCTGCCTCGCACCGCCCACGCAGAACGTGGTTCACGTCGACGTCCGGTGTCCACCCGGGGACGACGACCGCGGGCTCGGGCAGGTGGACCCGGCCGATGCCGAGATCCGCGGCGGGGTCGAGCCGGCAGCGTGCCGCGATGCGTTCGGTCTGCGCCAGCAGGTCGTTTCCACCGCCCGGGTCACCGGCCGCGTCGGCCACCCGGTGCGCGAGCGCGGTCATCTCCGCCGCGCCGGCGAGATGGGCCCTGGAGGTCGTGCGGTCGGTGTTGCGCACCGACAGGGGCACGAGCCGGCGGGCGGCGTCCAGCACGTCGGCGGTGATCGCGCCGTCCGGGGTCGTGTAGCGAACGGCGTTGGTGAGAACCGCGGGCAGCCCCGTCTGGCGGGCGAACGAGAGCATCGCCGCGGCGTGACCGAGGCTCGCCGGTGTCCCGGGAGGGCCTTCGTGGCAGACGACCTCGATGGCCAGGGCTCCCAGCGGAAGGGCGTCGTACCAGTGGGCGAGCACCGCCCTCGCAACGTCGGCGCGACGGGCGAGGATCGCACGGCCGATCTCCGAGTCCGGTCCCAGCAGCACGGTCAGGGCCGGTTCGTCGTCAGCCGAGGACGCTGCCGGCGCGGGCGAGCAGGCGTGCTCGCCGACCAGGGCGGTGGTGGCCACCGGAACGCCCCGCTCGCCGCGCAGGTGCATCGCCGACACCAGCCGGCACAACCGCGCCCAGCCAGCGCCTGCTGGTCCGCCGCCACCGGCACCGTGCGCCAGCACGGTGACTCGAGGCAACCGCGGGTCGACGCTCGCACCGCCTCGTACCGGACCGGGAAGCCTTCTACCCCAGCCGTTGTGTCGTGCCCACTCACCGGGAAGGAGCCCGCTCGGTTCGACGGCGAGGTCTGTGCCGAGAAGAGGCGTGATACCGGCCCGGTCGCAGGCGGTGACGAACTTGACCGCCCCGTACAACCCGTCCCGGTCGGTGAGCGCGAGGGACGACAGCCCCAGCTCGACCGCTCGCGTGACGATCTCGTCCGGGCTCGAGGCGCCGTACTGCATGGAGCAGCCGGAGGCGACGTGCAGGTGGGTGAACTGCGTCATCTACCTCATCTCAGCTCTCTTGGCACACCAAGGACCTCGGCGACCACCAGCGCGAACGCCTCGGCGTCGCGCAGCAGGTCGTCGGCGTCCCTGGCGCTGACGACATCGACACGACCGGCTTCGACCGCAGCCCGCCTGGAGGCACTGGTGGCGAAGAAGCTCGCCCACTCCCCCAGCTCCGGGGCGACCCGCGGGAGGAGCTCCCAGACGTTCAACGTCCGCCCACGGCGGCCACCGGCCGGCCTGCCCCTGACCGCCAGCACCGCGGCGGCGGCCCGCAACGCCGCCAGGTGGGCGGCGACGTAGCGCTCCGCCGGTGTCGCCGCTGCACGTGCGACGGTCAACCCGTCCCGGGAGCGGTCGAGCTGGTCCAGGGCGGCGACCAGCGCGGTCGGGGCCGCCGGCGGCCTGACCAGTACGGGGTGGGCCATTCTGACGCTCCTTCCCAGTCCTGCTCTCGCTCAGTCGGACACCCGCAACAGCCGCCATGACCGGTCCTCGGTGGCATCACCTGCCCGGCCGGGTTCAGCGGAACCGGCAGGAAGGCGGCACAGGTCATAGACCCCACTGCCGCTCTGCCGCCCCGAGCTCGCCTCGACTCGCCAGATCTCCCGGTCCGTCGCGAGGTCCCGCAGGCTCTTCGGAGGGCCCGGACGCCGGGACAGCGCCGGCCCCTCGACCCACCACGCCTCCCGCTCGTACCAGTGCGCCAGCACGCGCCTGATCACATACAGCCGGCCCTGCCACAAGAACTGCGAGGGAGGCTGCGGCACGCCGGCAGGCTGTGCCGTGCGAGCGGTCGTTCGAGTGGTCGTTGGAGTGGTCGTTGGAGTGGTCATCCCGATGCTCCCTCCACGGGTCGAGCGGTCTCGTCGGACCGGCGGGGGAACGCCTGCGTCCAGGGGGACGACGGGTGGTCCGGGCTTCCCCACCCGGACCGACCCGCCGTGTGCCGTGCGACCATGACGGGGTCGAGTCGCCTCGGTCGACGGCACAACCGGCGGGATCGCGACACCCACCGGCTCGCCTCGGCGGCGTTCTCCTCGGCCGTCTCGTCGGGCGACCAAGGATTTCGAACGCATGTTCGATATTACCCCGCTCCGGCGATCTGTCAACGGGAAGGGTCCGTCCTCCGGAGACTGTCGGACCGATCCTCTACCGTGCGTCACGCGAGGGGTCCGATTCGACGAAGGAGCGTGGCGCAGCGATGCAGATCACCGACGCGCGCCGGATGGCCCGAGGTCTCATGGACGAGCACGGCCTGACCGGTTGGCGACTGGTCTTCGACAACGCGAAGACCCGGGCGGGCGTGTGCCGGCCCAGCCGCAAGGAGATCGGCCTGAGCAGGGCACTCACCCAGCTGCACTCGGAGGCCGAGGTCCGCGACACCGTCCTGCACGAGATCGCCCATGCGCTGGCCGGCACGGGACACGGCCACGATGCCGTCTGGCGCGCCAAGGCATTGGCGATCGGCTGCAGCGGCACCCGCTGCGTACCGGAGACGGCACCCCGCGTGGAGGGTGCATGGAAGGGCACCTGCCCGGCAGGGCACGTCGTCACCCGCCACCGGCGCCCGGAACGGGTCATGTCGTGCCGGCACTGCGCCTCGTCCTTCGACGCCGCGGCCCTGCTCCGGTGGACGTGGAACGGCCGCACCGTCCCCATGCACCCCCGGTACATGGCCGAGTTGGAGCAGATCCTGGCGCGGCAGGCGAACCCCGCCGCCGGGCAGGTCGGGGCGTTCGGCTCGGACATCGCGGCCCAGGACCAGCCGGTCGCCGCCCAGCGACTGCTACCGCGCTCGCGACCGCCCCTGCTCCCCGTCGGCGCCACCGTACGGATCGGTGGTACGGGGAAGTACGCGGGCCTCGTCGGCAAGGTCGTCAAACGCGGACGCACGCGCTACCACGTGCAGGTGAGGGCGGGCGTGCTCACCGTTCCCTTCGACATGCTGGAGGCGAGGTGACGACACCTCCCCACGCCGTGGTCGCTCCTTGAGACCGAGAGGCGATGTGATCAGCAACACGGCTACCGTCGGCGCATGACGAGCCAGACGGGCACCGAGGACCTCGCTCATCACCCTGCTGTCAACCGTGTGCGCGAGACGCTCCGCGGCCTTCAGGCGCAGGGCGAGGTCGTCGTCCTCGACGAGCACGTCCGGACCGCCGCGCAGGCAGCCGAGAAGCTGGGGGTGACCGTCGGGCAGATCGCCAACTCCCTGATCTTCGCGGTGCCGGACGAGTCGGCGCCGGACGGTCACCGCGCGGTACTGGTGCTCACCTCGGGCGCGCACCGGGTCGACACCGACCATGTGGCAGCACTGCTCGAGGTGCCACGGCTCGAGCGTGCGACCCCGGAGTTCGTCCGCCGCAGAACGGGTTTCGTCATCGGGGGCGTGGCCCCGGTCGGGCACATCCAGCCCGTGCAGACCCTGGTCGACGTGGCGCTGGCCACCTACGACCAGGTCTGGGCCGCGGCCGGTCACCCCCGGACGGTGTTCCCGACCCGGTACGACGAGCTGCTGCGGATCACCGCCGGCCAGCCGGTCGAGGTGGACTGACCGGCCGACCGTGCGGCCGGACGGCCGAACGGCACCCCGTGTCGCGTCGCCCTGGCTTCCCCCCTTGGAACCAGGCGGGCGCGATACGCGGCGCCGTCCTCCTCGTTGACACCGCCAGGACCGTCCGGTGCAGTGGTGATGACGACGACCAAGCGAAATTCGCCCGGACGGCAGACCCCGTAGGGTCACTGGCATGACCGATGTGGTCACCCTGCACCTGTGGGGTGTCGCGCCGTCGCGCGTGCCACTTGCCCTGCTCCGGATGGCCACCGACCGCCCGTTGCTGGCGAACCAGCCGGCCAGGTTCACCCGCCTGCTCGGCACCGGCCGTGGCCGGCGGTTCACGCCCCGGGACGCGGACCCGACCCACTGGGCCGTCCTGGCCACCTGGGAGGACCGGTGCGCGGCGGATGCCTTCGAGCGATCGCCCACGGTGACCGGCTGGCGGCGCATCGCGCGGGAGGAGCTGCGCCTGGTCCTGCAGCCCGTCAGCAGCCGCGGCCGGTGGGCCGGCCGCCACCCGTTCCGGGTGGAGGACCCGCCGGATCGCCACGAGCACACCGACAGCCAGCACACCGACAGCCGGCACACCGACGGCCCGGTCGCCAGCATCACCCGGGCCAGGATCAGGCCGACGCTGCTGCACCGCTTCAACGCCACGGTCCCGGCGGTCGCCTCCGGTCTGAACGACGCCGACGGGCTGCTCCTCGGCGTCGGCATCGGCGAGCTGCCGGTCGGCCTTCAGGGCACCCTCACCGTGTGGAAGGACGCCGACAGCCTCAGACGCTTCGCCTACCGGGGGCGGCCGCACGCCGAGGCGATCAGGCGCACGGCGGAGCTGGGTTGGTACTCCGAGGAGCTGTTCGCCCGGTTCCGTGTGCTGTCCGCCGAGGGAACCCACCGGGGACGGTCCCTCACCGCCGGGACGCTCCGGTGATCCGGGTCGCGTGGGTCGCCGCGGTGGCTGCGGTGCTCACCCAGATCGCCTACCCGCTCGTCGACGGCAACCCGGACGCCGCCACCAACCCCGCGCTCGTGACGGTCACCGTGGTCAGCGTGCTGCTGTTCGCCCTCGCGTCGGCCACCCATGCCGCGGCGACGTTCGGGCCGGCTGCCGCCGTCCGGCTCGTCCTCGTCGTCACCGGTCTGGCCCTCGCGGCCGAGGCGGTCGGTGTCGCCACCGGGTTCCCGTTCGGCGCCTACGAGTACGCGGACACCCTCGGCCCGAAGCTGTTCGACGTGCCCCTGCTCGTCCCTGCCGCGTGGGTGATGATGGCCTACCCGTGTCTGCTTGCGGGGCGCGCGCTCACTGACCGACCCGCCCTCGCGGTGCTGGCGTCCGGCTGGCTGCTCGCCGCCTGGGACCTGTTCCTGGACCCCCAGATGGTCGCGGCCGGCCACTGGCGCTGGAGCGAGCCGGACCCGGGCCTGCCCGGGGTCGACGGCATCCCGCTGACCAACTTCGCCGGCTGGCTGCTCGTCGCCCTGGTGATCGAGCTGGCTGTGCACCTCGTGACTCCCGCCGGCTCCGTGGGGCCCGCGGGCACCGGCGGCACGGCGAGGACGAGCCGGACCGGCGTCCCGGCCCTCCTGCTCGGTTGGACCTGGCTGGGTTCCGGCCTGGCGAACCTCGTGTTCTTCGGCCGCCCGGCCGTCGCCCTCTACGGGACCCTCGCCATGGGACTGGTCGCGGCACCGGCCCTGAGGCGCGGACTGCGAGCATGGACGCCGCCACGCACGCACGCAGGCAGCCTCCGGTGAGTGCCCCGAGGGCGGGGTCGCGCCGGCGCACGGCCGCGCGCACGGCCGCGCGCATGGCCGCGGCGACCGCCGTCGCCCTCACCGCCCACACCGCGGTGAACGTGCGCCGTCTGCGCACCCCCGGCCACCCGCGCGGGCCGATCCCCGAACGGGTGAGCGTCCTGCTGCCGGTGCGTGACGAGGCCGAACGCGTCGGGCAGTGCCTGTCCTGCCTGCTCGCCCAGCGCGACGTGCCGCAGCTGGAGATCCTCGTGCTCGACGACGGCAGCACCGACGGCACCGCGGACGTCGTGAAGGCCACCTCCGCCGGTGATCCCCGGGTGACGCTGCTGCACGGTGTCGAGCCACCTCCCGGATGGTTGGGCAAACCGCACGCGTGCCACCAGCTCGCACGGGCCGCGACCGGGTCGGTGCTCGTGTTCGTGGACGCGGACGTACTGCTCGAACCGCACGCCGTGGCGGCCACCGTCCAGCAGCTGCGCGACCTCGGTCTCGACCTCGTCTCGCCCTACCCGGGGCAGGTGGCGGTCACGGTGGCCGAACGGCTGGTGCAGCCGCTGCTGCAGTGGTCCTGGCTCACCACGCTGCCGCTACCCCTGGCCGAGCGCAGCACCCGTCCCTCGCTCGCCGCCGCCAACGGCCAGCTGCTGGCCGTCGACGCGGCCGCGTACGAACGCGCCGGCGGTCACGCCGCCGTCCGCGACCAGGTGCTGGACGATCTGGCCCTCCTCCGAGCGGTCAAGAGGGCCGGCGGGCGGGGCACGGTGGCCGACGGGACCGCCCTGGCGACCTGCAGGATGTACACCTGCTGGGCCGAGCTTCGCGACGGCTACAGCAAGTCCCTCGGCGCGGGCTTCGGCTCGCCCCCCGGGGCGGTCGCGGTCGTGGGCGCACTCGGCGCCATCTACGTGCTGCCGGCCGCGGCCGCGCTGGCGGGCAGTCCCGCCGGCCTGGCCGGTTACGCCGCCGGGGTGCTCGGACGGGTGCTGACAGCCCGGCGCACCGGCGGCCGCGTCGTGCCGGACGCGCTCGCCCACCCGCTGTCGGTCGCGGTCCTCGGCTACCTGACCCTACGCTCCCTGGTCGTGCGACACAAAGGCACCGCGACCTGGAAGGGTCGCCCCGTCACCACGGGCGTGACGCCGTGACCGGGACGTCCGGGGCGCGAGTGGTGGTCATCGGCGCGGGCATGGGAGGTCTCGCGACCGCCGCCCGGCTCGCCGCCGCCGGCCACCGCGTCACCGTGGTCGAGCAGGCGCCCACGGTCGGCGGCAAGGTCGGCTGGTTCAGCCGGGAGGGGTTCGGGTTCGACACCGGGCCGAGCCTGCTCACCCTCCCCGGCGTCTACCGGGACCTGTTCAGCGCCACCGGGACCCCGCTGGAGCAGCACGTCGACCTGGTCCCGCTCGATCCCGCCTGCCGGTACCGGCTCTCCGACGGGACCTGGTTCGACCTGCCCGGCGCGGTCCGTGCGGGCGCGCAGCCCGGTACCGACGATCCGGACGCCGGCCACGCAGCCGGTGTCGCCACCGCACTGGACACTGCCCTCGGCGCGGGCGCCGGGAGGCAGTGGCTCGCGGTCCTGGACCGCAGCTGCCGGATGTGGGAGGCGAGCCGGGACGCCGTCCTGAGGCGCCCGCTCAGAGGCGCCGCCACGTTGGCCCGGTACGCGACCCGCCTGGATGACCTCCGCACGATCGCGCCGTGGTTGTCGATCCGGGACCTGGGCCGACGAATGCTCCCGGACGCCCGGCTTCGGCCGCTGCTCGACCGGTACGCCACCTACAGCGGGTCCGATCCCCGCCAGGCCCCGGCTGTGCTGGCCACAGCCGCCTGGGTCGAGCACGCTTTCGGGTCCTGGTACGTGCGCGGGGGGATCCGCCGGCTCGGCGACGCCGTCCACGAACGGGCCCTGGCCCTCGGCACCGACGTCCGCACCGGCGTCGCGGTCACCGAGGTGATGCTCGACGGCGCCAGCGTGGCGGGCGTGCGGCTCGCCACCGGGGAGCAGGTAGCCGCCGACGTCGTCGTCAGCGCGGTCGACGTCGCGCACCTCGTCCGGGACCTGCTCCCCCACGGGGACAGGCACCGGGCCGGAGCCGGACGCCTTCGCCGCGGGACGCCGTCCATGTCCGGGTTCGTCATGTTGCTCGCGCTGAAGGGCCGCACGCCGATGCTGAGCCACCACACGGTGATGTTCCCCGCGGACTACGACGACGAGTTCGACTCCGTCTTCGGGACCGGCCGGCAGACCGGCCGGCCGCGGCCCGTGCCGGACCCGGCGGTCTACATCAGCGCGCCGGACGACCCGGCCACGCGGCCGGACGACGTCCACGAGGCCTGGTTCGTGCTGGTGAACGCACCGCGCCACTGCCCCCACGACCCGGCCGCCGGCGTGGACTGGCGGGCGAGGGACGGAGCGGGCGTCCCGCTGGCCGAGTCGTACGCCGACCACCTGCTGGAGGTGATGGCGCGCCGGGGGCTGGACGTCCGCGACCGGCTGCTGTGGCGTCAGGTGCGCACCCCCGCGGACCTGGAGGAGCAGACCGGCAGCGTCGGCGGGTCGATTTACGGCAGCTCGGGCAACGGTGCGCGGTCGGCGTTCCTGCGACCGGCCAACACGACGAGCATCCGCGGGCTCTACCTGACCGGTGGCTCCGCCCACCCGGGCGGCGGGCTGCCCCTGGTCGCCCTCTCCGCGGAGATCGTCGCCGGTCTGGTCGACGGCTTTCTGGGCGGCCGGGCCGGTTCCCCGAACACCATGCGCACGTAGGGGATCTTCAGCAGCACCCAGGTGATGACGGCCGACACCACCGAGTAGGCGGAGGTCAGCACCACCGCCGACACGGCCACCCCGAGCAGGGTGTTCGGCACCCCGATCACGGTCCGGAACCCGTACACCAGAGCGCCGTGGACGAGGAAGACACCGAACGCCAGCGGGGCGACGGGACGCAGCCACCGGTCGCTCCACCCGTTCTGCTCGCGGAACGCCAGGTGCAGCAGCAGGAACGCGGTGATCGACATGACGACCACCGTCGGCGACAGGAACCCGTACGCGTAGCGGCCTACCGCGCCGAAGTCGGCTACCGCCGCGAGCAGCGCCGTGACGGCCACGGAGAGGACGAACAGCGATGCGGACCAGGCGATGCCACGTGTGGTCAGCAGCACGTCGCGCAGCACCCAGCCGAGGACGTAGTACCCGACGAACGGCAGGAACCGCGTGGCGAGGTTCGGTTCACCGATGCCGCCGAGGTAGCTGGTCACCTGGTCGACGAGGCCGAGGCCGAGCAGGACCACGCCGAACCCGAGCTGCATCCGCCAGGTCGCGTGGCGGGTGAACACCTTGAGGAACGGCGTGATGAGCACCAGACCGGCCAGCACGTAGAGGAAGTACAGCTGCAGGAACGGGGCGCCGCGGGCGATGTCCGAGGCCGCCTGGCCCGGGGTGAGCCCGGGGTTGAGCACCAGGCGGCGGAACAGCAGGTAGACGGCGGTCCAGAACACCAACGGGATGCCGATCCGCTGCCACCGCTTGCGGTAGAAGGAGCGCGGGCGCGAGACCCTCGCCGGGTCGAGCGCCAGCGCCCCGCTGATCATGAGGAACACGGGGACGGACCAGCGGCTGGCCGAGTTCAGCAGGTTCGCCAGCCACCAGCCGGCTTCGCCGATCCTCATGCCGCGGCCTTCGACGGTGGGCGCCAGGACGTGGATGAGCACCACCGCTCCGATCGCCAGCACCCGCGAGGCGTCCATCCACCGGGTTCGGGTCCGCGGTGGCGGTGCCTCGGGGATCGCGTCGATGGCGCTCACCCCGGCAGCCTCCCCGATCTCGAGACGAACTGCACGAGCGAGGCCGCGCCGAGCAGCGCCCACGACGCGGCGCCGATGGCGGCCCAGGGGCCGGCATCCGCGGGCCACAGGGCGGCGCCGAACGAGAACATCACGGTGACGGCCACTCTCGTGGGCCGCTCCGCGACGGTCAGGACGACGCTCGACGTGTGCGCCCGCTCCCGCAGGTACTCCAGCAGCCACGAGCTTCCGACCGCCGCGATCGCCAGGGAGACGGGAGCGCCCAGCACCCACAGCACCGCTGCGAAGGCGGCTTCGGTGACCCGGTCGCAACCGGCGTCGAGCAGCGCACCCCGCCTCGACGCCGTCCCCGTCATGATCGCGACGGCACCGTCAAGCCCGTCCGCGAGCGCCGACACCCCGACCAGCACCGGCACGAGCAGCAGCCAGCCGCGCTGGTCGCTGCGGCCGGCGAACGCGGGTACCAGCGCGAGGACGGCGAGGGCGAGCCCCGCGAGCGTGACCGCGGACGGCGGCACACCGGTGCGCGCGAGCGGTCGCGCCACCGTCCCGATCAGCCGCAACCAGCCGGTGACGAGTCTGCCGCCGCCATCCGGGTCGAGCCCGTGCCCGGCCCGCCAGGTAGCGGCGAAGTCGTCGCCAGTGCTCAAGGGAGCGCCCGGTCGGCTCCGCGGCGCGTCGGCAGACCCAGAGCCCGGTAGATCTCGAGCGTCGCGGTGGAGCGGTTCAGCGTGTAGAAGTGCAGGCCGGGCGCGCCGCCGGAAAGCAGGTCGTCGGCAAGCTCCGTCGCGGCCTCCATGCCGACGGCACGGACCGCAGCTGGGTCCTCGGCGACTTCGTGCAGACGCCGAGTAAGCTTCTCGGGCACCGGCGTTCCGGACAGCACGGCGAACCGCTCGATCTGCGCCAGGTTCGTGATCGGCATGAGGCCCGGGATGATCGGGATCGTGGCGCTGTGGCGCTCGGCCCGCTCCAGCAGCCGGAAGTAGGCGCCGGCGTCGAAGAACAGCTGCGTGATGGCGAACCTCGCCCCGGCCTCGGCCTTCATCGCCAGCACCCGCGCGTCGTGCTCGAGGTCCGGCGACTCGGGGTGCCGGTAGGGCGAGGTGGCGACGCCGACGTCGAAGCGGCCGAGGCGCCGCACGAGCCGGACCAGGTCCACGGCGTGGTCCAACCCGCTCGGGTGCGCCGTCCACGGCCGGCCCGGCCCGCCGGGCGGGTCACCGCGCAGCGCGAGGATGTTCCGCACGCCGGCGGCGGCGTACTGCCCCACGACGCCGCGAAGATCGGACGTGGACGCCGACACGCACGTCAGGTGCCCCACCGGCGTCAGCGTGGTGTCGGCCGCGATCCGGCCGGTGATGCGCACCGTGCGGTCCCTGGTGGAGCCACCGGCGCCGTAGGTGACCGACACGAACGTCGGCGCCAGCGCCTCGAGGCGGCGGATGGAGACCCAGAGCGCCTCCTCGCCCGCGTCGTCCTTCGGGGGGAAGAACTCGAACGAGAACGACCGGCCCCCGCCCGCGAGCAGCTCGCTGATGGACTCCACCAGGGTCGGGCTGCCGTCGTCCATCGTCGTCGGAATACCGAGCGCCACGCCCCCAGGGTAGGGGGGTGGGCCCGGCACCTCAGCCGGGGCGACTCCCCGCCGTCCGTCGCGGCATAGGCTCCAGGCGTGGTGCCGGTTAACCCCCTGGACGTGGCCGACCTGCGTGAGCGGGTGCAGATGCTGCTCGACCGCCTGCTGGAGCACCAGCGTGAGGTGGTCGGCGAGGTATCCGGAGAGTGCCTGCCGCTCGTCGACGCTGTCGCCGAGCTGATGGCCGGTGGCAAGCGGCTGCGACCGGCGTTCTGCTACTGGGGCTGGCGGGGGGCGGGACGACCGGACGGCGACCTGCCGCTGGGGCTCGCCGCTTCGCTGGAGCTGTTCCAGGCCGCCGCACTGCTCCACGACGACGTGATGGACCGTTCGGACACCCGCCGCGGGCGGGCCGCGATGCACAAGGCGTTCGCGAACGCGCACCTGGAGTTCGGCTGGGGAGGTGACTCGGACCAGTTCGGCAGCGCGGCGGCGATCCTGGCCGGCGACCTGTGCCTGTCCTGGAGCGACGAGCTGTTCACCACCACCCTCGCCGAGCACGCCGGTGCCTCGGGTGCCAGACCCGCCCAGGCCCGTGCCGCGAAGGTGGTGTTCGACCGGATGCGCACACAGCTGATGGCCGGGCAGTACCTGGATGTGTGGGCGCAGGCGGCCGGCGGGGACCACGTCCGGCGTCGTGGCTCGTCGGTGGAGCTGTCCCGCCGGGTGATCCGGTTCAAGTCCGCGAAGTACACGATCGAGCACCCCCTGCTCATCGGTGGCACGCTCGCCGGGGCCTCCGGCCGGCTGCTGGAGGCGTACAGCCGCTACGGCCTGGCGCTCGGTGAGGCGTTCCAGCTGCGCGATGACGTGCTGGGAGTGTTCGGCGACCCGGCGCAGACGGGCAAACCGGCCGGGGACGACCTGCGGGAGGGTAAGCGGACCGTCCTGCTCGGCCTGGCGGAGGAGCGGGCGGACGCCCACGACCGGCGGCTGCTCGCGGAAGCCGTCGGCTCCCTTGACCTGGACGACGACGCGGTCGACGCACTGCGCGCCGTGTTCGAGCGCAGCGGCGCCCTGGCGGAGACCGAGCGCATGATCGCCGACGGCACGAAGCGTGCGGTGGAGGCGTTGTCCGTTCCCGACCTGGACGAGGAGTCGCGCCGTGTGCTGACCGACCTCGCCGCCACCGCCACGGCGAGGAGCGCGTGAGGCTCTCGCGGCGGCCGAGGACGGTCACCGGCCCCAGCGACCACGTGGTCGTGGTGGGCGCTGGACTGGCCGGTCTGTCAGCTGCGATGCGGCTCGCCGGCGCCGGTCGACGCGTCACCGTGCTGGAGCGCGACCAGGTCCCCGGTGGCCGCGCGGGCCTCGCCGTGCGCACCACCTCGCAGGGGACGTACCGCTTCGACACCGGCCCGACGGTGCTGACCATGCCGGACCTGATCGAGGACTGCTTCGCCGCCCTCGGTGAGCGCATGGAGGACTGGCTCACCCTGCGCCGGGTCGAGCCGCTGTACCGGGCGCAGTTCGCCGACGGAACGTCGCTGGACGTGCGCTCCGACACCGGCGCCATGGCCGCCGAGGTGGAGGCGCTCGCGGGAGGCGACGCAGCCGCCGGCTACCTGCGGTTCGTCGACTTCGTCACGCGGCTCTACCGGTACGAGATGGCCGACTTCATCGACCGCAACATCGACTCGCCGCTCGACCTGCTGACCCCCAACCTCGCCCGGCTCGCCGCTGCCGGCGGTTTCCGCCGGCTTGCTCCGCTGGTCGCCCGCTACCTGCCCGACGAGCGACTGCAGCGCGTCTTCTCCTTCCAGGCGCTGTACGCCGGTGTCTCACCGCACGAGGCGCTCGCGCTCTACGCCGTGATCACGTACATGGACGCCGTTGCGGGCGTGTACTTCCCGGCCGGCGGCATGCACGCCCTGCCGGCAGCGATGGCGGCCGCCGCTGCGAAGCACGGTGTGGACTTCCAGTACGGGCGCACGGTCAAGGCGGTCGAGCACTCCGGCGGCCGCGCCACCGCGGTGGTCACGACGGACGGCGACCGCCTGAGCTGCGATGCCGTCGTCCTGAACCCGGACCTGCCGGTCGCGCGCCGGGACCTGCTGGGGGCGCCGTTGCGTCGCCCGCTGCGCTACTCGCCGTCCTGCTTCCTGCTGCTGGCAGGGTCCAGCGCGAGCTACCCCGGCCTTGCCCACCACACCATCTCGTTCGGCAAGTCCTGGCGGTCGGTGTTCGACGACCTCGGCGAGGGCAGGCTCATGCACGACCCCAGCGTCCTGGTGAGCTGCCCCACCGTCACCGAGCCGGCACTGGCGCCGGCTGGACGGCAGAGCTACTACGTCCTGCTGCCGACGCCGAACACGACGGCGGAGCTGGACTGGCCGGCCCTCGCACCGCGGTACCGAGAGCACGCGCTGACCACGCTGGAGCAGCGTGGGTTCGACGGGTTCTCGGCCGGGATCGAGGTGGAGGAGATCACCACCCCCGCCGACTGGGAGGCCCAGGGCATGCAGGCCGGGACGCCGTTCGCGGCAGCCCACACCTTCGCTCAGACGGGGCCGTTCCGCCCCCGCAACCGGTGGGGCGAGAACGTGGTGTTCGCCGGGTCCGGGACCATCCCCGGGGTCGGTGTGCCGATGGTGCTGGTGTCGGGGCGGCTGGCCGCCGAGCGCATCACCGGCTAGCTGGCGCGAGTCAGAAGGCGAGGGCCTGGGCGCGGCGGCGCACCTCGGTCTTGCGGCCCGCGCGCAGGTTCGCCAGCGGCGTTCCGGGCAGCGTGGGGTCCTCGGTCAGCAGCCAGCTCAGCGCCTCGACGAGCGAGTAGCCGCCGTCGGCCAGCACGCTGACCGTCCCGGGAAGCTCCGGCACCGGCTCGGGGTCGACGAGCTCCCGGGGTACGGACAGCACCCGCGGCTCACCGCGGCGGACGGCGAGGACGAGCTTGTCGTCGATCATTCGCCGCACCCGGGTGATGTCGGTACCCAGGAGCTCGGCGACCTCCGGCAGGGCCAGCCACTGGGAGACGAGGACCTCGAGCCGGTCGAGGCCCTCGCGGTCCGTGACGTCGGGGTACACGCGCAAAAGACTAGTGACCTCCACCCCTGGCCACGAATGACACTGCTGTCATTCTCAAACGTCACAGTTTTCGTGTAGTTTCTCATCGGCCACATCGATAACAACGGCAACAGCACGTCTCCGCCGGTGTGTCCGGACGGGGACGGAGAAACGACTGAGACGAGGACTTCGAATGCCGCAGCACTCCGGCGCAGCCCGTGCCACGACGTCCGACCTGTCCTTCTCCCGCAGCCATCGGCCCTCCGGGGTGACTCCGTTCGTCCTGGCAGCCGCGCTGGGGTCAGGCCTGGTCGGGGCACCCGCCCACGCGACGCCGCCCCAGTCCCGGCAGTCGGACCAGGCCGACCCGCTCGGGGACGACGCGTTCAGCGCATCCGACGAAGCCGTCGAGGCCG
>JASBSH010000047.1 GCA_030149025.1 Actinomycetales bacterium
CTTGAAGTCGGCCTACTTGAAGTCGCAGTACTTCATGACAGGGTCGACGGTACTTCGGGAGGCAGCGTGCGCGCACTGGACAACGTCGTCGTCGAGGCGGTGTGGGCGGCGATCGAGGGGCACCTGCCCGAACCTGCACCCGATACCCATCCGCTGGGCTGTCATCGACCGCGGGTGGCCGACCGGATCTGCTTCACCGGCATCCACCCGTCTGGTCACCGGATGCTCCTGGCACGTTGCGGCCTACCTGACACCAGGGGTCCGGGTTGAACCAGCGACCGGGCTCTCTGTCACGTCGACCAGCGGAAAGGTGGTGCTCCCGGCCGTATAGCAGTACCAGTGGTGGCGCATCATCCGCCGCTCGTCCGGCCCGGTGCTCCAGCGGTTGGCGAGCGGGACCTGGTACGACCACAAGCTGGCGCTGAGCGCTGATCCGTCATTCAAGCTCCGTCGTTCCGGCGGGGATCCCTGCGAGCTGGCCGGCCGAGGGACTGCGGGCACAGGCAGTGGCGGCTCGCTCGTACGCCGCCCGCCTCCGTGCCAGCGCTGGTTCCAAGGCTTGGGACATCTGCGACACGGCGAACTGCCAGGTGTTCTACGGGACGGCGCAGTACAAGGCAGACGGGACGTTGTCAAGGAGGGGCGAGCACCGGCTTTCGGACGAGGCGATCAAGGCCACCGCCGGAACAGTGTTGATGTACGGTTCGAGACCGGCGCTCACCGAGTTTGGCGCAGCCAACGGCGGATACACGGCGGCCGGCACCAGCAGCACGCCCTACCTCGTGGCCAAGTCCGACCGCCTATGACGGCCGAAAGCCGTCCACAGCGAACGCCTGGTCCGTCTCAGTCTCGTTCTCCAAGGTGGAGAAGGCGTTCCCCGCGGTGGGGCACTGCAGTGGATCACCGTCAATCGGCGCAGTGGGCAGGGGGAGTGGGGCGGACGCGTTCTTGAGGTCACGGTGGTCGGCGCCGACGGCACTACGAAGGTGACAGGGAACCAGTTGAAGTCGGCGCTCGGCCTGAAGTCGAACTCGTTCCTCGTTCGACCCCGCCCCCTGTGCGCCCGTCGGGCATCTGAGCCTCCCCAGCGGCATCGGGGCCAGCCGGTCGGCCGGCACGTCCTTGGGCGGTTCGTGCCGGGCGCCGGCGGCGTGGTGGTGCGCCCGCGCAATCGTGCCGTCCACGCTGACCAGCCACGGCTCACCGTGCTCGCCGCGGTCGGCGTCCACGCGCTGCCCGTCCAGGACCTTCTCCCACGTCCCGTCCGCCGACCAGCGCCGATGCCGGTTGTAGACCGTCTTCCACGGCCCGTACGAGGCGGCAGGTCCCGCCACGGCGCCCCGATCCGGGTGGCCAGAGCACCCCGTTGATCACCCGCTGGTGGCCCGCCCTTGCCCACCACGCCGACACCGACCACCCGGCAGGTGCGGCTCGCGCAGCGCCCACTCCGCATCACTGATGTCATGATGATCGTGCACGCGACCGTGTCTACCGCGCGCCGAGGTGCGCGCAGTCCCGGATGCTCTGGGCCACTTGGTGTCCGGTCTTGCTCACGCGCAGACACTGAGAGCCGGGCTCTTGCCGGAGCCCGGCTCTCGTTCGTCAGCGGGCTACGGGACGATGACGGCGCGTCCGCGCAGCGTTCCGTCATGCAGCTTCTCGTAAGCCTTCGGCGCGTCGTCGAGGGAGAAGACCTCCGTCTCGACGTGCACGGCGCCCGTGCGGGCCAGCTCGAGCACTTCGAAGAGCTCCGAGCGGTAGCCCCAGTACGGCGCGCGCACCTGGGACTCGTAGGGGCGGTCGAGGAAGCCGACCGGCAGGCTGCCGCTGCCGACACCGACCATCACCTGGTCCCCGCCCACGGCAACCATCTTGGCACCGAGGTCCATCGTCGGCTGCACGCCGACGAAGTCGAAAACGGCGCTCGCGCCGTGCCCACCGGTGAGGGCGCGGACATGCTCCACGGCGTCGTCGTTGGACAGGAAGGCGTGGTGCGCGCCCACGTCCTTGGCGAGCCCGAGCTTGTCCTCCGCGAGGTCGAGCGTGACGACGGTCGCGGGGCTGACCGCGCGCAGGATCTGGATCCCCACGTGCCCCAGTCCACCGGCACCGATGACGACGGCGACCGAGCCGGGCACGAGCTTGGCCAGCGAGGCCTTGATCGCGTGGTACGGGGTGAGGCCGGCGTCGGTAAGAGAGACGTTCTGGACTGGGTCGAGGTCGCCGAGGGGCACGAGATGGCGGGCATTGTCGACGATCATGTACTCGA
>JASBSH010000058.1 GCA_030149025.1 Actinomycetales bacterium
TCCATCGTGTCGTTCGCCGTGCTGTTCCTCGGCGTGGCGCTCGTGTACGCCGGGGCCGGGACGGTGCACCTGGTCCCGCTCGCGGCCACCACCCCGGCGCACCCGGAGCTCGTGGCACTGGGCGCGGCCTTCGCCGTGGCGGGACTGGCGTACAAGCTGTCCGCGGCACCGTTCGGCTGGTGGACCCCGGACGTCTACGCCGGGTCGCCGGTGCCGGTCGCGGCCTTCCTCAGCACGGTGTCGAAGGTCGCGGGCCTGGCGGGCCTGGTCGTGGTGCTCAGCGTGGGGCTGCCCCGGGTCCTCGACACGTGGTCGGTCGTCGTCGGTGTGCTCGCCGTCGTGACGATGACCCTGGGCAACCTCGTCGCACTCCGGCAGCGGCTCGCCGTCCGGCTGATGGCCTGGTCGACGATCGCGCAGGCGGGCTGGGTGTTGTTGCCGCTCGCCGGCGCGGGCGCGGGGTTGCGCGTGGCGGTGGAGGCGTCGGTGGGGTACCTGCTCGCTTACGTCGTGGCGTCGCTCGCGGCGTTCGCCGTCGTCATCCTGGTGACCCGCCACCACGAAGCCGGTGCGGCGCACGCGATCGAGGACTACCGGTCGCTCGCCCGTCGGGAGCCGGTCGCAGCGGCCGCTCTCGGGTTCGCGCTCCTGAGCCTGGCGGGGCTGCCGCCCGGAGTGATGGGCCTGGTCGCCAAGGTCGTGGCCCTGCGCCCGGTCGTGGACGCCGGGATGTGGTGGCTCGCAGCCGTCGCCGCCGTCAACGTCGCTCTCGCGCTGCCGTACTACCTGCGCTGGGCGGCGCTCATGCTGGCGCCGGTGCGGGAGGGCGAGGTGCGCCCCGCCACGCGGCAGCCGCTGACCTGGACGGTCACCGTTCCGGAGGGCCTGGCGCTCGGTATCGGCGTCGGGGCATCTGTCGCCCTGTCCGTGCTGCCGCAGCTGGTCGCGGGACCCCTGCTCGGCTGAGTTCAGCGGGTTCACCTGCGGGAACGATCACCGCATGGTCCGCGTTGACCATCCAAGAGCAACACCAGAGCACCACGTCGGCTGTACAGGCACGAGCAAGGAGAAGGATGGGCCACCAGCACTTCAACGGTCTGAAGACCGCGCTGCTCTTCGGGACCCTCGGTGCGGTCGTCATGGGCGCGAGCTGGCTGCTGTTCGGCCAGAGCTACACCGCTCTGCTGATCGGTCTCGGCCTGGCGCTCGCCATCAACTTCATCAGCTACTGGAAGAGCGACAGCATCGCGCTGCGGGCGATGCGGGCGCGCCCGGTGAGCGAGGCCGAACAGCCGGTGATGTACCGGATCGTCCGAGAGCTGTCCACGGCCGCCCGCCAGCCGATGCCGCGCCTGTACGTGTCACCGACGATGGCCCCGAACGCGTTCGCCACCGGGCGCAACCCGCGCAACGCAGCGGTTGCCTGCACCGACGGGATCCTGCAGATGCTCGACGAGCGTGAGCTGCGCGGCGTGCTCGGGCACGAGCTGATGCACGTGTACAACCGCGACATCCTCACGTCCTCGATCGCGGCCGCGATGTCCAGCAGCATCACGATGCTCGCCTACGGCGCGCTGTACTTCGGCGGCGGTGACGAGGACCGGCCGAACCCGATCGCCGGTCTGCTGCTGCTCCTGCTGGGCCCGCTCGCCGCGGGTCTGGTGCAGATGGCGATCAGCCGCACCCGGGAGTACGACGCGGACGAGGACGGCGCCCGCCTGACCGGCGACCCGCTGGCCCTGGCCAGCGCCTTGCGCAAGCTGGAGATGGGCACCCGGCAGCTGCCGCTGCGATCCGAGCGGGACCTGGTCTCGACGAGCCACCTCATGATCGCCAACCCGTTCCGCGGGGACGGGATGTCGCGGCTGTTCTCCACGCACCCGCCGATGGCCGAGCGGATCGCGCGGCTCGAGGCGATGGCCGGCTACCGCCGCTGACCCACCCCCACGCCCTCCCCGGTGATCATGAAATCCCGGTTCATCCTCGCGGTGATCATGCAATCCCGCCACCCGCCAACCCCCGGCGTGATCATGGAATCGCGCCACCACATCAGGAGCGACGTGACCGAGACGCGGATGACGCGTGAGTTCGACCGGCAGCTGAACCGGCTCCTGGAGCTGCGGTACCCCGCGCTCGCCGGTCTGGGTGGCGAGGAGTTCCTGGGCCTCATGGCGGCGCTGCGCAGACAGGTCGGGGAGCTGTCGGACGTCATCGACGAGGGGCACCCGGCCGCGCCGGGCAGCGTGCCGTTCGTGATCGTCGTCCGGAGTGATCTCGTCCCGACACAGGAGGCGATGGCGGCGGCGAGCCTGGACGGGAAGCCCGGTTTCGTGTCCGCGGACCTGCAGGACATCGGCAGGTTCACGGCGCGGGTCGGCGTGGACGAGGTCCCGGTGCCGGACGACGCGGTCTACCTGGCCATCGGGGTCGAGCGCGGCGACCAGTACCTGAACTGGACGCCGGACGAGGCGGTACCGAAGATCCTCGGCCGTGAGCGGTCCCCGATGACGCTGGACGAGGGCGTCGCCCTGCTCACGCACTTCCAGGAGCTGATCGAGAAGGACCGGTGCACGATGACCGCGGCCTCCCGGTGCCACGACCGGCGCGTGCCGGCCGTCTGGATCAGCTCCGGCGCAGGCAAGGACGGCAGGGAGCGCCGAGGCGCGGCGAAGCTCGGCTGGTGCGGGGCCGGCAATCGGCGCACCTGGCTCGGGATCGGTTCGGTGGCGGCCCGTCTAGGACCCGACGGACCCGCGGTCTCGCTGCAGGTGGCGTGACGATCAGTGATCCTTGCGGAGATCATCGAATGTAAGCATTATGCAAGCATGCCTAACATTCTGGTTCGTGATCTCCCCGAGGAGGTCCACGCCGCTCTGCAACGCAAGGCCGAGCGCGCCCACCAGTCGCTGCAGCAGTACCTGGCCGTCGAGCTGCGTCACCTCGCCGAGCAACGCTCGATCGGCGAAGTTCTCGATGAGATCGAGGACCAGAACGGCGGTCACGTCGGTTTGCAGGCAGCAGTGGCCGACCTGGACGACGAACGCTCGCGGCGTTGACCGCTTCAGCGAGCGCCCCGGTGATCGTCGTCGATGCCTCCATCTTGGCCAACGCCCTTGCCGACGATTCCGCGGATGGCAACGCCGCCCGCGATGAGCTTCGCGCTGCTGATCAAATCACCGCCCCCGATCTGATCGACGTCGAGACCGTGTCGGTGCTACGCAAACGCTGGCTGAGCCGCACGCTGACCGATCAACGCTTCGAGGCCGCCGTCGGGCATCTGCGACAACTGCAGTTCGAGCGCGTTCCGACGCTGCGACTGATGCGGCGCGACTTTGAGTTGCGCGCCAACGTCAGCGCATACGACGCCTGCTATGTGGCTCTGGCCGAGCTGTTGGACTGCGAGCTGGTCACGGCCGACGGTCGGCTGGCCGACGCCCCTGGCCCTCGGTGTGCCATCCGCGTCCTACGGTGACGGCGCTTCCTGGAGGAAACGTCGCTCCAGGATGGTCAGCAGCGGTTTCGGGGCGCCTCCGACTTGCGGGTATGCAGGGGGTCTAGCGGTAGTTGACGAACTGGAGGGCGACCGGAAGGTCGGCCTCCTTGAGCATCGCGATGACGGACTGCAGGTCGTCGCGGCTCTTGCTCGACACCCGCAGCTCGTCGCCCTGGATCTGCGCCTTGACGCCCTTGGGCCCCTCGTCGCGGATGAGTTTCGTGATCTTCTTGGCGTTCTCCTGGTCCAGGCCCTCCTTGAGGGAGAACTCCTGGCGGTACTCCTTGCCGGACTGGCGGGTCTCGCTCGCGTCGAGGACCTTCAGGGACACCCCGCGGCGGATCAGCTTGGACTGCAGGACATCGAGGACGGCGGCCACCCGCTCCTCGCTGTTGGCCGTGATGACGATCTTCTCGCCGCTCCACGCGACGGAGGCGCCAGTGTTCTTGAAGTCGTAACGCTGGGAGACCTCCTTCGCGGCCTGGTTCAGCGCGTTGTCCACCTCCTGGCGGTCGACCTTGCTCACCACGTCGAACGAGGACTCACTGGCCACGGCTTCGCTCCCGCTGCTCGGTTTCCGGCTGGTCTTGCAGGCTTGCTATCCTTCCATCCGCCCCTGACGCCCAAGGCGCACGGGGATGGCAGGTTGCCCGAGCGGCCAATGGGAGCGGACTGTAAATCCGTCGCGAAAGCTACGCAGGTTCGAATCCTGCACCTGCCACAGGCTGAGGGCCCCTGACCGGCGTGAGCCATCAGGGGCCTCTCGCTTCTCGTTACGCCGGCTGGTTCACCACACGCCCACGCGACAACCCGGGCGCGCCACCCCGCGGCGGGTCCGCGACAACGTCGGTCCACGTCGACCGGTCCAGCGCGCCGACCCATTCCGGGCGGGTGAACCGCAGGGCCGCGCTGCCGAACGGCTCGTGCACCGCCCAGCAGGCGGCGTCCGCGCCGCGGCTCACGTCCTCGGCGGTGACCAGTGCGCGGCCGCACCATTTGCACGCGGGCGCTGCCACGCGCCGTCCCCGGCCTGGTCGCCAGGGCTGACGTGACTCGGCAAGCGTTCGGGCCCGCGCGTCCACCTCCGCCCCGTCGGCCGGTACCGGCTCGATCCACACGTCCTGCGGCCTCGCCTTCGTCGAGTCCAGCGCGCGCAGGATCACGTCGGCCATGGACGGCGCGTCCGCGGCCGCGTGCACGACCACCAGCGCGGACGGCTCAGCGCCCTCGTACCGCGGCTGGACCGGGTTGCGACCCGGCTCCCACCCGGAGAGCTGGTCGACGCGCCAGCACGACCACGCAGGAAGGCTCTCCCGCCGCGGCACCGTCACCTGGTCGATCCACGCGAGCAGCCAGATGTGCCGGCCGTCGTGCACCTTCGCCACCCGGATCACCCTGGTCCGGCGGTCCCGCTCCAGCGCCCGCGCGAATGGGGTCGTCGGCGGGTCGAGGGCAGGGGGGTACGCCGACTGGACGGCAAGGAGCCGCCACCACGACGCCTGCAGCTTCCGGGTCAGTCGGGCATGGACGTCGTCACGCGAGATCTCCTGCCCTGCCGGCGGTTCGCTGCCCCTCGGCAGGAGCGCGAAGGAGTCGCCCGCGCGCAGGAAGATGCGGTCCGCCCCGGACAGCACGTACTCCAGGTGCGCCGTGTCCACCGTCCAGCCACGTCCGCGCAGGTCCATGGCGAGGTCCTCCGCCGTGCGGGACACCCCGTCGGGCAGCAGGGCGGCGCAGGCTCGGACGAGGTCCTGGGACGGGGCGGACAGCAGCACTGCCACTGCTTCGACGCGCCGGCAGCCGGCGTTCATAGCCCGAACGGGGGACGGTCGGCCCTGGAACCGCCCGATTTCCGGTGCAGCAGGGGCGCCGTGTAATCTCGTCCCGCGTTGCCCCTTTAGCTCAGTCGGCAGAGCGTCTCCATGGTAAGGAGAAGGTCTAGGGTTCGATTCCCTAAAGGGGCTCTCATCGGCGCCGGTCAGGTGAGGCGGCGTCGGCGGG
Organism: Actinomycetales bacterium; assembly: GCA_030149025.1. Lineage (GTDB taxonomy): Bacteria > Actinomycetota > Actinomycetes > Actinomycetales > BWSM-131 > BWSM-131. The sequence goes on from JASBSH010000058.1 coordinate 5,495, forward strand.
GCGGGGTAGCTCAGGTGGTTAGAGCAAACGGCTCATAATCGTTGTGTCGCGGGTTCGAGTCCCGCCCCCGCTACCACGGACCAGACAGACCCGGCGTATCGCACGACCGGCTCGGCGGGCGGAATTAGACGGGCCTGGTCTGGCTTGACTATGTTTGTCCGTCGGCGTGTGCCGCCCGGTGCCCGCCAACCACCGCGAGAGAAGGTTTCGTCCCGTGGCCAGCAAGACCGCAGACGTCCGCCCGAAGATCACCATGGCCTGCGTGGACTGCAAGGAGCGCAACTACATCACCAGGAAGAACCGGCGTAACGACCCGGACCGGTTGGAGATGCAGAAGTTCTGCCCCCGCTGCGGCAAGCACACCACGCACCGCGAGACCCGCTGAACCCAGCGGCCACTAGCGACCACCAGCATTCAGCGAGACCCGCTGGCGACGCACTTCGGTGCCTTGCC